>WTJP01000066.1:0-2414 GCA_011526275.1 Candidatus Arcticimaribacter sp.
GCGGTACCAATAATATTT
This sequence comes from Candidatus Arcticimaribacter sp., assembly GCA_011526275.1. Classification (GTDB taxonomy): domain Bacteria; phylum Bacteroidota; class Bacteroidia; order Flavobacteriales; family Flavobacteriaceae; genus Arcticimaribacter. The sequence goes on from WTJP01000066.1 coordinate 19, forward strand.
CGGTTCCTGCTGTTGGTAAACTCCTTTATCGACTAAGGCGTCTATCCCTTTTTTAGTTTCCGACCATTGGTCGTGTTTTAAGCAATTGATAAAAGGTTTTGGACCACGTATATTTTTATAGGTGGTGAACTGTAGATTTTTTTGCTTTGGAAGAATAAGCGAAATGGGGGTAATTTGAGGCATAAGACATTTGGTTTAAAAACAATCGATTATTTTTTGCGCCACCCGCAAGGCTTCGGTGGCATGCACTAAAGGCACTATCGGTACGCTGTCCTTTTCTATAGCGTCCGCAAAGGCTTCTAATTCTTCTAAAATGGCATTGGAGTTTTTCACCTCGGGTGGGTCAAAATAAAGTTGCTTTTTTACCCCTTCTGCATTTTGAAGGATTAACGCAAATTCGTCTGGTTGTTCTGGGGCATCTTTCATTTTAACCACCTCTACTTTCTTGGTAAAGAAATCGACCGAGATATAGGCTTCTTTTTGAAAAAAGCGCAGCTTGCGCATGTTTTTAAGGGAGATTCTACTGGCGGTTAGGTTGGCCACGGCACCGTTTTCAAATTCGATGCGGGCATTGGCAATATCGGGGGTTTCACTTACCACGGCGACTCCAGAGGCAGAGATGTGTTTGACCGGAGAAGAAATGACACTTAGGATGATATCGATATCGTGAATCATTAAATCCAAAACCACGGAGACGTCGGTCCCGCGCGGATTAAATTCTGCTAAACGGTGCGATTCCACAAACATGGGGGTACCCAGATGGTCTTTAACCGCCTTATAGGCAGGATTAAAGCGTTCTACATGGCCCACCTGACCTTTGACCCCTTTAGCTTCAGCTAAAGCCACGAGTTCCTCGGCTTCTTCTACCGTGTGGGTGATGGGTTTCTCAATGAAAATATGCTTCCCAGCAGCAATACAGGCCTTGGCGATAGCGTGGTGAAAGAGGGTAGGCGTCACAATATCGATTACATCGCAGGCCGCCAACAAGGCTTCTTGGCTTTCGAAATAGGTATATCCGGTGCTCGCTGCTAATGCTTTACTCGCTTCTTGATCGGGATCGTAAAAACCCACAAGTGTGTAACGCTCCGATTCGTTGAGTAAACGAAGATGTATCTTTCCAAGATGGCCGGCGCCCAAAACGCCAATGGTCAATTGCTTTTTCAATGCAGGGAATGTTTATTGGATTAAAGGTACACTTTTCGCCTTAATTTTTTTCTCCTTGGGTTTTTCTCCAGTGAATAAACTGTATTTTTGACCCCATGCAACACCCATTAGATTCGCCCAAGCATCAAGGCCAACGCATGCAGTTGGTGGCATTGCTCAAGGAAAAGGGAATTAGCGACCCAGCGGTAATCGCTGCCCTGGAATTTGTCCCTCGCCATTGGTTTATGGATGCTGGCCTAGTGGCGCATGCCTATAAAAATAAAGCCTATCCCATCGCTGCCGAACAAACCATTTCGCACCCCTATACCGTTGCATTTCAGTCGGAATTAATCGACGTAAAGCCCGGGGCGAAAGTTTTGGAAATTGGCACTGGTTCAGGCTATCAAACCGCCATACTCAAGGCCATGAAGGTTGAGATTTACACCATTGAACGTCAACGGGAATTGTTTAAAAAGACCCAGCGTTTGTTCGATCAAATTGGTTTACGTCCCAAGCAATACCTCTTGGGCGACGGCTATTTAGGTCTTCCCGATCAGGCGCCATTCGATGCGGTTTTGGTTACTGCTGGTGCTCCCTTTGTGCCCAAAGCCTTGCTCAGTCAACTCAAAGTGGGCGGGCGTTTGGTCATTCCCATCGGCAACGATCCACAAATCATGCACCGCTTTACCCGTACCGGCGAAAAAACCTTCGACAAGGAAACCTTTGGGGAGTTTCGTTTTGTCCCCATGTTAAAGGATAAGAGTTAAAATTGCAGCCGAATTAGGCTGTCTTTTTTCAGTTGAAATTTAGCTAAGTCAAATTGTGGCGGTCCATATTTATTTCGTTTACCGCTATTCGCAGCATCCTCTTTAGGAAGACCCAATCGATTAAAATCCATTTGATAATTTTCATTTTCGTCATGTAAGACCATCACTGCATAGGGCGTGTTTGTTGCAAGCTTAAATGTAAAGCTCAACACTCCTGTTTTTGCTGTTTTTTCTGCCCAAAAAGGAGGCTTTTTATCGTAGAACGTGCTGTCATTATGGACAGAGACGAGGACTTTCCCCTGCGCACTGGAGCAATTTACGAGAATTACACTAAGGGTGGCAGTATCGTTTGTTTGCGCACAAACAATACAAAAATTAAAGAGGAATAAACTTGTTATTAAGATTCGTGGCATTGGAGGGTGGTTTAAGATTAAAAATAACTTTTTAAGGCCTTTAAATAAGCTTTAAAGGCGTCTTCCCCCACAG
>WTJP01000066.1:2514-7094 GCA_011526275.1 Candidatus Arcticimaribacter sp.
TCCTTATTTCCTAAAATCCTTCTTCACCCGATCCAAATTCCGTTTATTATCTCGATCCTTGATGGTTTCACGTTTGTCGTAGAGTTTTTTTCCCTTGGCCAAAGCAATAACCAATTTGGCATGGCCTTTATCGCTGAGGAAGATCCGTAGGGGAACGATGGTTAATCCTACATTTTTCACCTCTTTTTCCAGCTTCCGCAATTCGCGTTTGTTGAGGAGTAGTTTCCGTTCGGCTTTGGGGCGGTGGTTGTAGTGGGTGCCCCAGGCGTATTCTTCGATGTGCATATTGACCACAAACAGTTCTCCACGATCATTGAATTCGCAAAAACTTTCGGCAATGGAGGCTTTACTCAAACGAATGGATTTGATTTCCGTTCCGGTTAAGACAATCCCCGCCGTGTATTGGTCCAGCAGTTCATATTCAAAGCGGGCGCGCTTGTTTTGTATGTTGATCTTTTTTTGCACAGCGCACAAAGGTAGGGGTTTTTATGCTTCTCCCGTGGCTACTTGAAAATCAAAACGCAATTGATTTTCCTCACTCGCTTCAACATAAATATGCGTCTTTTCAGCCAACGAATCTTCTAAGAGTTTTTTGCTTAACGGATTTAAGATTTTTTCGGTGAGGACTCGTTTCACGGGGCGACCGCCAAAGAGGGGGTCAAAGCCCCATTCCGCCAATAGGCGAGTGGCGTCTGGACTGGCCGAGAGGGACAGTCCTTGTTCGGCAAAGCGCTGCGACAACTGTGCAATTTGAAGGGAGACAATGGCTTCAATCTCCTGTTGGGTGAGGGGAGAGAAGAGCAGTATATCGTCGATGCGGTTCAAGAACTCGGGACGAACACTGCTTTTTAAGCGCTGCATGACCTTTTCTTTGGCCACGCTTTCGGCTGTACTAAAGCTGGGGTTTTCCTCAAAAGCCTGTTGAATGTCTTCGCTACCCAAATTACTGGTCATGATGAGGATGCTGTTTTTAAAATCTGCCAAGCGGCCCTTATTATCGGTCAGTCGGCCCTCGTCCAGCACCTGCAGCAACGTATTGAAGACGGCCGGATGGGCTTTTTCAATTTCATCCAAAAGAATAACCGAATAGGGTTTTCTGCGTACCGCCTCGGTCAACTGTCCGCCCTCCTCATAGCCCACATAACCCGGAGGTGCCCCCACCAGTCGGCTCACCGCATGGGCTTCTTGGTATTCACTCATGTCGATACGGGTTAAAGCGTTATCGTCGTTAAAAAGTTCCCCGGCCAGGGCTTTGGCCAGTTCGGTTTTTCCTACCCCGGTCATTCCTAAAAAGAGGAAGGTGCCCAAGGGTTTCTTGGGGTCTTGTAAACCCGCCCGGCTACGACGAATGGCATCGGCCACTGCACTCACCGCTTTTTCTTGCCCAACCAAGCGACGGTGTAAAGCCGTTTCTAACTGCAGCAGTTTTTCTTTGTCGGAAGCCACCAGCTTGCTCGCGGGGATGCCCGTCCATTTTTCGATCACCTCGGCAATGTCTTCATAGCCCACTTCTTCTTTGATCAAAGCATCTTCGGTTTTATTGGCTTCCAACCGCTGTTGTAGGGATTTTAAGGCTTCTTCTTCCTGTCCAATCTTTCCATAGCGAATCTCGGCGGCTAAAGCGAAATCTCCTTCCCGTTCTGCGCGGTCGGCTTCTAGTTTTAATCGCTCCAACTGCTCTTTGTGGACTTGTACTTGCTCCACCTGTTCTTTTTCTTGCTTCCACTGGGTAAATAGGGCGTCTCGTTCTTCTTTTAGTTCCGCCAATTCGTGTTGCAGGCGACTGATTTTCTCCTTCGCTTTTTCCTTTTTAAGGGCGACCAATTCGATTTCGATTTGTCGAATCTTGCGTTCCAGTACGTCCAATTCCTCGGGTTTGGAATTGATTTCCATCCGCAGTTTGGCTGCAGCCTCGTCGATTAAATCAATGGCTTTATCGGGCAAGAAGCGGTTGGTGATGTAGCGGTTGGACAAGGTCACTGCTCCTACAATGGCTTCGTCTTGAATTTGCACCTTGTGGTGATTTTCATAGCGTTCTTTGAGTCCGCGAAGGATGGAGATGGCACTTTCCACATCGGGTTCGTCCACTAATACCTTTTGGAATCGACGTTCGAGGGCCTTGTCTTCTTCAAAGTATTTTTGGTATTCATCCAGCGTAGTGGCTCCAATGGCGCGCAGCTCACCACGAGCTAGGGCGGGTTTGAGGATATTGGCAGCGTCCATAGCCCCTTGGCCGCCACCGGCTCCCACCAAGGTGTGGATTTCGTCGATGAATAACAGCAGCTCTCCGTCGGCGGTAGTCACTTCCTTAATGACCGCTTTTAGGCGTTCTTCAAACTCTCCTTTAAATTTGGCTCCGGCAATCAAGGCACCCATATCAAGGGCATAGAGTTGTTTGTTTTTTAAGTTTTCGGGTACATCGCCTTCCACGATACGGTGGGCGAGACCTTCGGCGATGGCTGTTTTTCCTGTACCGGGTTCCCCCACCAAAATGGGGTTGTTCTTGGTGCGGCGACTTAAGATTTGTAAGACCCGACGAATCTCATCGTCCCGCCCAATCACGGGGTCTAGTTTGTTTTCTAGGGCGAGTTGATTGAGGTTTTTAGCGTATTGTTCCAAAGCGCGAAACTGCTGTTCGGCCGAGGGGCTGTTGATTTTTTCTCCGTTTTGCATAGTGTTTATGGTTTGTTCTAGGGATTTAAGGTTTAAGCCAGCGTCTTTCAATAGTTGACTACACACACTGCTTCCATTGACTAAGGCCCACAAGAGGTGAAAGGTAGCGATGTATTGGTCGCCCCTTTTTTGGGCGTAAGCATAAGCCGCTTGAAGACTACGCACACAGGAGGGAGAGAACTGCGGACTGGCACCTTCCACGCGTGCTCGATGCTTGAGCTGCTGATTAATGGCTTGCCGTACTCGATTTTTATCGACCTGGAGTTGCGTAAATAAATAGGGGAGGACTTGAGTATCGCGTTCCAAGAGGCCGAGCAAAAGATGATCTTCCCCCACCTCGGCATGTTGCGCTTGTTGCGCCTGCAACTGCGCCTGCTGAAGTACTTCCTGACCTTTGACCGTAAATTGTTGCTCTTGCATTTTCTCTTTTTAGTTTTCCATACAACAAATTGTATTCCAAGTAGTTAAAACTGACTTTTCGTCATCAAAAAAGTGAATTTTAACGTCAATTTGACACTCTAAAGTGCGCGTTTTGGCTATCTTCGTAAAAAGCTTAAACCAATGAAACTCTCCGAATTTTTATTTGCCTTAAACCAAGTGGAAAGCTTGGACTTTAAAACACCCGATGGCACCGCGGTTCCTGCCCATTTCCACATCACCGAAGTAGGGAAGGTAGAAAAACACTTTATCGACTGCGGAGGAACCGAGCGCAAAGAAAGTGTGGTGAATTTTCAGTTGTGGAGTTCCAACGATGTAGAGCATCGCCTTCATCCTCAAAAAACCATTGATATTATTCGTTTGTCACAACAACGTTTGCAATTGCGCAATGAGGAGATCGAAGTGGAATACCAAGGAGAAACCATCGGTAAATTTGGGTTGTCTTTCGACGGGAGTTGCTTTCACCTACAAACTAAGTTCACCGATTGTCTAGCCAAAGACGATTGTGGTGTACCTGAAGCGAAAAGCGCAAATGAGAGCTGCTGTAGCCCCAATTCGGGTTGCTGTTAATTACCTTGTGATAATTTATCTTTCTCGCTTGTAATTTCTATGGGGAATCAAGGGGATTTCCCTACTTTTGTGCTTTAATTTAAGAGCATGCAGAAAGACACCGCTATTTTCGACTTAATTCAAGAAGAAGAGAACCGACAACTCAATGGGATTGAGCTCATTGCGTCAGAAAACTTTACCTCTCCAGCTGTCATGGCAGCTACGGGTTCTGTATTGACGAACAAATATGCCGAGGGCTACCCTGGGAAACGCTATTACGGCGGTTGCGAGGTAGTCGATAAGGTAGAACAATTGGCCATTGACCGTGCCAAGGAATTGTTTGGCGCAGCCTATGCCAACGTGCAACCCCACTCAGGTTCACAAGCCAATACAGCTGTTTTTCACGCCTTTATCAAACCGGGTGATAAAATCTTAGGGTTCGACCTTTCGCACGGAGGACATTTGACCCACGGTTCTCCCGTGAATTTTTCTGGACGTCTCTATGAAGCTCATTTTTACGGGGTACAAGAAGAAACGGGGCGTTTAGACTACGACAACATCCGTGAAATTGCCCTCGAAGTACAACCGCAAATGATCATCGCTGGGGCTTCGGCCTACTCGCGTGATATTGATTTTGCTAAATTCCGTGCCATTGCCGACGAAGTAGGCGCCTTTTTATTGGCCGATATTTCTCACCCCTCGGGGCTTATTGCTACTGGCTTGTTGAGCAACCCCATTCCGCATTGCCATGTAGTGACCACTACTACGCACAAAACCCTTCGTGGTCCACGTGGAGGACTCATTTTAATGGGCGAAGACTTTGACAACCCCTTTGGAATTACGTTAAAGAACGGTACGGTGCGTAAAATGTCGCACTTACTCGACATGGCTGTTTTCCCTGGGAACCAAGGAGGACCACT
>WTJP01000122.1 GCA_011526275.1 Candidatus Arcticimaribacter sp.
AGTCATCATCAGCAAGATCATTTAGCTGAACTCTTTCACCTGTATTGGTAAATGAAAGCTGCTCGGAGAATCTCAAAACATAGCTTTCTTTCTTGTTAGCCTCAGGCATGTAATTGTTTTTAACTACGCATAAAAGAATTAATTTCGTATTGTTAACTAACATAAATTTTCATGGAAACTTTAAATAAATACTCTGGCATAATGATCAGTATTCGAAAGATAGTCCGAGCAATTAATCTGGAATCAAAGAGAATCGAAAAAGATTATAGTCTTAGTATTCCGCAATTACTCACATTGAAGTTTTTAGAAGAAAAAACAGAATACAAGAGTAGCATGAAGGAATTAAAAGAGCACTTATCGCTTAATGCCAGTACTGTGTCTGGTATTGTTGCACGTCTTGAGTCAAAAGGATTAATCGCACGACTACCCAATCCTTCCGATAAAAGAAGTACTCCTATTGTCTTGACTTCTAATGGAAATAAACTAATTAAACAAACCGATGAATCTCTACACGAGCGTGTAATGCGTAAATCAAATTCTTTAACAGAAGAAGAATATCAGCAGATATTAGTTTCTTTTCAAAATATTATAGAAATTTTTGATATTGAAAATGTTGATGCATCACCGATAATTAGCGGTCAAACAGATATTTAAAGCTTATATCACATAACATATTCATGTAATTAGTTTCTGTAGAAACTAATTCGTACTTTTGTCTTTAAATTAATTTTTATGCAGAAGTATGTATCGTTAGTATTGTTCCTTTTTAGTTTAAGCATTTATGCTCAAGAATCGGTTTTGAATGGTGTTGTTACAGACGAGAATAACACTCCACTTCCTGGTGCTACTGTTCAAATACAAGGAAGTCAAGATGGAGTTATTACAGATTTTAATGGAAATTTCTCTCTCGATGTCAATTCAGACACAACAATTGAGGTGTCTTACACAGGATATGAAAAATACATTCTTACCGGACCCTTTGACCGCCAAGTTCAAATTCAACTTATTCCTTCTAATGCCTTAGAAGAAGTAGTCATTACGGCATTGGGAATTAGACGTTCAGAAAAGGCTTTAGGCTATGCTGTTCAAGGAATTAAGGCAGGTGAAATTTCAAAGGTGAAAGCCACAAATGTTGTTAATTCCCTTGCAGGAAAAGTGGCTGGAGTAAATATTACTGGATCTGCAGCTGGACCTTCTGCCTCATCAAACATCAATATTCGTGGGGCATCTTCTTTAATGGGAAATAACCAACCCTTGTTTGTTGTTAATGGAATGCCCATCACTAACGACCTTTATACATTTGACGACGGTTTAAACGGTTCAACTTCAATTGATTTTGGTAATGCAGCGCAAATCATCAATACAGACGATATAGAAGCGATAAGTGTACTTAAAGGACCTGCAGCATCTGCTTTATACGGCTCGAGGGCCGCGAATGGAGTTATTCTTATTGAAACTAAAACAGGAAACTTTGCCAAAGAAGGTTTAGGGATTGAAATCAATTCAAGCATTCAAATTGCTAATCCCCTCAAATTACCTGATTATCAAAATCAGTATGGTTCTGGTGGTGGTGGAAAATATAGCTACTTAAATGGGTCTACCTATATTGGTGCAAATGAAAATTATGATGCCTATGGTGAAAACTGGGGGCCAGCGTTAAACGGTCAGTTGATCAAGCAATTTAATTCTAATGGTGAAGCGGTACCCTTTTCTAAATCACCCAATAATGTTAGAGATTTTTATCAAACCGCACTAACCCACAGCACAAATGTGGCTATCAATAGTTCTTCTGAAACAGGTCAAAGCCGTTTTTCATATACACATTTAGACAATTTAGGATTGATTCCTAATACAGATTTAGACCGAAATACTTTCCAATCTAGTTTAGGAAAAAGTTTATTGGACGGTCGTTTAAAGATTCAATTCAATAATATGTTTGTGCGTTCGACTTCAAATAATATTCCTAATTCGGGTTATGACGAATCCTCTTCAGTAATGTATGGTTGGTTGTGGTTTCCAAGACAAGTAGATATCGACGACTTACGCGATTATTGGCAGCCCGGTAGAGAGGGTGTAGAACAGCGTTATGCAGAAAACCTTTGGGTAAATAACCCATGGTTTATTGCTTATGAGAACACTAATGCTTTCCAGAGTAATCGTCTAATCTCCAATCTTCAGCTTTCTTATGACATTAATGATAAACTAGGAGTACGCTTTAGATATGGCGCAGATTATGTAGATGAACAGCGACAATACAGAAGAGCACCTTCTACAAAAGCGGTCTTAAACGGTAGTTACCGTGAAGACGAAATCTCTTTTAGAGAAAGTAATGCCGAACTGATTGTTGATTTTGATCCCAGTCCAGAAAAAGATAATCCTTTGGATGTAAACTTAAAACTGGGAGGGAATCTTATGTCACAACAGGCTAATTTTGGTGTTGCCAACAACCCTGAATTGCAAATCTTTGGGGTGGGACCATCTGTATATACTTTAGCTAATTCACGTTCTGGAGTATTAGTAGAATCTCAAAAAACCAATGCAGAGATCACAAGTGTTTTTGGTTTAGTAACCTTAGATTATAACAACTGGGCCTATTTAGATTTAACTTATAGAAATGATTGGACCAGTACGCTGGTTAATCCATTAGTGGGAATCGAAAACTCTAATTTTAGTTTTGGGTATCCGTCTGCATCAACCAGTGTGATTTTAAGTGAGGTATTAGATTTAAGTGATAAAATTAACTTCTTAAAGCTTAGAGCTTCTTATGCTGAGGTGGGAAATGGCGCACCTGCTTATTCTTTTGGAAATACTTACACGCCGCAAGCGGCCTATGGTAATACGCCTGTATTTACTGCTGGAAGCACCATCTCTGATCCAGACCTTAGAAATGAACGAACAAGAGCAACCGAATTTGGAGTGGATTTACGTTTATTCAATAATAAAATAAACATCGATATGACGCTGTATCAAATGAACAGCTTTGATCAGATTATTTCTTTGCCTGTAGCAAAGTCTAGTGGATATGATTTCACCTTAACTAATGGGGGAGAAATCAGTAACAAAGGGATTGAAATTGCAGCTAGATTTAATTGGGCAGAAACAGAGGATTTCTCCTGGGATACTCAAATTAACTATGGACGTAATAGAGCGGTTGTAGAGTCTCTTCCGGATGTAATTAAAAGTGGGAAGTATTCTATTGTCGCCGATATTTTCCCTGGAGATGAAGGGGGATCAGATTTAGAGCTTGTTGCCGAAGAAGGAAAACTTCTTGGTCAATTATACGGTCTAGGGTTCCAACGAGGTCTTAATGATCAAATTATTCATGAAAATGGATTGCCTTTACACACGACAGAAAAAGTATCTGCGGGATCTTATCAACCAGACTTTCGTTTAGGTATTTTAAACAGCTTTAGCTATAAGAATTTTAACTTATCTTTCTTATTTGACGGTCAAGTAGGAGGAAATATTTATTCTCGTTCGCACGCATTATACGCCACTGCAGGAACGATTACGAATAACGACGATCCTAACTTACCACTCTCAACACTAGATGGAAGAACAGTATATAGCGTTGACTATAATACAGCTGGAAACCCAGTTTATACTTTGGAACAACAGGGAGGGGTTATAGCCCCTGGCTTAATGTACAATGCTAATGGTGATCTTGTAGAAAACTCGGTGTCTGTTCCTGCAGGAGGGGCCGCTTACACAGGATATTTTTATAATTACTACGGAAATGGGTTTAACCGTGACAATATAGAAGCAGCCACTTACGATGCTACCTATTTTAAATTAAGAGAATTAAGTTTGAGTTATACTCTTGAAAATGATTTAGTAAATCAATTGGGATTACAGTCTGCTGTAATTTCTCTCGTTGGCAGAAACTTGTTGTTATTTAGTAAAGTTCCAACGATTGATCCAGAAACCTTCTCTATCAGAAACGGTTTATTTGTCAACGGATTTGAAAGTACCTCTATTCCATCGATGAGAAGTTTTGGATTGAATCTTAACCTAATTTTTTAATCACATAGTTATGAAAAACATAAAACACTTTCTATATACCATCGCTCTATTCACAGCAGTAGGATGTAGTGATTTTGAAGAATTGAATTTAAACCCTAATGAACCTACAAAAGTTTCTTCTGGAGTGTTATTTACTTCTGCAATAAGAACAAGCGTACAAACGACCTCTAACGAGGCCTTTTTATTATCTAATAATGCAGCACAGTTAACCGCAAAAACACTTCGTGCCGAGGTTGATTTTTATGGATGGAACGCTTTCCCCACTGTTTGGGAAGGACTCTATGAAAGTTTAACCGATATCAACAATGCAATTGTTATCGCTCAAGAAGAAGAAAATGCTAAAATGGAAGGGGCGCTTATGGTCATGCAGGCCTGGATTTTTTCTCAATTGACAAATGCTTATGGTGACATTCCTTATAGTGAGGCCATTGATGGCTTAAATGCGAATTTCACTCCTGTTTATGATACACAAGAATCAATTTACACAGATCTTCAAGCAAGACTTACACAAGCCACAACAAAGTTAAATGCTGCAGGAAATATTGAAGGAGATATCTTATATCAAGGTGATGCAACATTATGGGTAAAGTTTGCCAATTCTTTGAGACTGCGTTTGTTGATGTATGCTTCTGAAAAAACAAATGTTACAGATCAATTCGCACAAATTGTTGATGAAGGTCAAATCTTCTCAAGTAATGAGGAACAAGCCACTCTTAAATTCTTATCTAGCTTTCCTAATCAATTTCCTACTTTACCATTAAAGCAAGGTGATTTTGATGCAGTAGCTATTTCTATATCTGCGGTAAATGCATTACAAGCATATAATGACCCAAGATTGAGCCGTTATGCTCGTCCAGACAATTTAAACTTTGACAACCCAACTTTTACTGGAGTTTCTAATGGGGTAGGTGGGCAAACTGGATCACGTCTAGGATTAGCTTATTTTGATTACCCTAGTCATATAACTGCGGGAGAGCAAGGATTATCCTATGCAGAAGGAATTTTAATGACCTATGCGGAAGTAGAATTTCTGTTAGCAGAAGCCACTGCTAAAGGATGGATTTCTTCTAGTGTTGAAACACATTACAAGCAAGGAATTTATGCCTCTCATTTATACTATGAAGTGGACTATACACCAAATGGATGGACAGATTTTGAAGACTTTTATCAAAACTCTGGGATAGCATACAGTGCCACACTAGATATCTGGAAGCAAAAATGGTTAAGTATGTTTTTTACCGCACTGGACCCTTACTTTGAGGTAAGACGTTGGTATACACAAGTGAACGGTTTTGATGGTCTCCCATTTTTAAATCGACCCATTGGGAATAATTCAAACAACTATGAATTACCCATGCGTTTTCTTTACCCTGGCCAAGAGCAAAGTTTAAACGCAGAAAATTATAACGAAGCCAATAGTAGGTATAGTACGCCTAAACTGATTAACGGTAAAATGTGGATCGTTAGCGACTAAACATCATATGAAGAAATATTTTGATATTCACCCCCAGGTCTTTTATCCTTCGATCGTATTGATCGTTGGATTTATTTTGTTATCAATTTTTGGTGGAGAGCCCGTTAGGTTATTCTTCTCAGAAGCATCAAAATTGATTACACAATCCACCGGATGGGTATTTATTCTGGGGGTGAATTTCTTTATTGTCTTTTGTTTATGGTTGGCCTTAGGTCAATTTGGAAAAGTCAAGATTGGGGGAGAAAAAGCGAAAACAGAGTTTAGTTTATTCTCTTGGTTCTCCATGCTGTTTTCTGCAGGAATGGGAATTGGTTTATTGTATTTTGGTGTGTCAGAACCGATACAGCACTTTTTAAAGCCTCCCATGCCACAAGCAAGCACCGCAGATTTAGCCATACAAGCCTTAGACTTTACTTTTTTACACTATGGGCTTCACGCCTGGTCAATCTATTGTATCGTGGGGCTTTCCCTTGCTTATTTTGCATTTAATCGCGGGTTGCCTTTTTCTTTGCGGTCTATCTTTTATCCTATTATTGGAGATAGAATCAAAGGAATTTATGGAAACATAATCGATATTGTTGCAGTGGTTGCCACCCTTTTCGGTTTGGCCACCTCCTTAGGATTTGGTGCGAAACAAATTGCAACGGGTCTTCAATTTCTTTTCGACATAGATGCGGGAGTTAATACGCAAATTACTGTTATTCTAATCATTACCATGATAGCTACTATATCTGTGGTTACAGGGTTAAAGAAGGGGGTTCGTTTTTTAAGCCGTTTGAATATGATATTAGCCTTGTTTTTTTTGACTTTTGTTTTGTTCTTGTCAGACACATTAAATGTTTTGGGAATATTCATTGAGAGTACCGGTATGTATTTTGATCGCTTTATCGAAATTGGAACCTGGTCTTCTTCATTTGTTGATTCAACTTGGCAAAATAACTGGACGATATTTTATTATGCTTGGTGGGTAGCATGGGCGCCTTTTGTTGGGATGTTTATAGCGCGTATATCAAAAGGGAGAACCTTCAAAGAATTTGTATTGGGTGTTTTGTTCGTTCCGACTTTGATGACTTTCTTTTGGATTAGTGTCTTCGGGGGATCAGGTCTTTTGCTAGAAATAGAAACACCTGGGGTACTTTCCAACCCAGTCCTAAAAGATGCTTCCACTTCTTTATTTGTCTTTTTAAAAAACTTTCCCTTTTACACCTTTACGAGTATTTTAGGGATATTTATGGTCTCTGTGTTTTTTGTGACTTCTTCAGATAGTGGCTCTTTGGTAATAGATAGTATTACTTCAGGAGGAAAATTAGATGCTCCCATTGGACAGCGTATTTTTTGGGCTTTGATCGAAGGATTTGTTGCTATAGCACTTCTACTAGGAGGTGGATTAGCTGCCATGCAAACGGCTTCTGTTAGTACAGGGATTCTCTTTTTACTGATTCTTTTTGTGATTTGTTACTCTCTTATCGTTGACTTGAAACAAAATTTTTAGATACTTCCCAATAGATTTTTACTCATTTTTTGAATAAACATTCAGCCTTTGTCCCATTGTCCCACCCCCTAGGGATGGGACGTGGGACAAGAAC
>WTJP01000088.1 GCA_011526275.1 Candidatus Arcticimaribacter sp.
GCAGCGGCAGAATTGGATTTTAAAGGACTCCCAGTCTATCCCGGTTTTATCGATGCCCACTGTCACTTTTACCAATTGGGTCTCGCCCAAGAGCAGGTAGATTTACGCGGGTCGAAAAGTGTGGAAGAAATCATCAGCCGTATTCGCGTTTACTTAAATGAAAACGACGAGGAAGTTATTTTAGGTAGAGGTTGGGATCAAAACCTTTGGGAAGAAAAAGTATTCCCCAACAAAGCAGCATTGGATGAAGCGTTCCCAGGAAAACTGGTGATCCTAGAGCGTGTCGATGGTCATGCGGCTTACGTCAACAGTGAGGTTTTAAGTCGTGCGAAGATTACTGCCGAGACTAAGGTCGATGGGGGAGAGGTGATTTTAGAAGGAGGAGAACCTTCTGGAGTATTGGTCGATAAAGCTTCCGATTTGGCTTACGCAATTCTTCCTGCACCTAGTCTAGATAAAAAAGTACGCGCCTTGAAAAAAGCCGAAGCCATCGCCTTTAAAAATGGTTTGACTACGGTTGACGATGCAGGGCTCAACCGCGATATACTCGAGTTAATCGACAGCCTTCATCGCGCAAACGAATTGAAAATTCGCGTTTATGGGATGATTTCCAATTCAAAAGAGAACTTGGATTACTATCTCGATAAAGGCATTTCACAAACCGACCGTTTGACCATTCGTTCTGTAAAGGTCTATGCCGATGGAGCCTTAGGAAGCCGTGGAGCTGCCTTAAAATCGCCTTATGCCGATGATCCAAAGAACAATGGCCTTTTCCTTACGACCAAAGAAGAAATCGAAAGCCTCGCTTTTGTTTTGGCTAAAAAAGGCTTTCAAATGAATACCCATGCCATTGGCGATGCGGCCAACCAAGTGGTGTTAGACGCCTATGCCAAAGCCTTGGCGGTTAGTCCTGACCCTCGCTGGCGAGTTGAGCATGCCCAAGTGGTAGAAAAACAAGACCTCGAGAAATTTGGGCCAAAAGTAATTCCTTCGGTTCAACCTACCCATGCGACCAGCGATATGGAATGGGCCGATGAGCGACTAGGCCAAGCACGGGTGCAAAATGCATACACCTACAAAGAACTTTTAGATTGGGCTGGGAAACTCGCCTTGGGAACTGATTTTCCTGTCGAAAAGGTGAATCCCCTCCACACATTCTACGCCGCTGTGGCACGTAAATCCCTTGCTGGAAGACCACAAGGAGGCTATCAAACGGCCAATGCACTTTCGCGTTCCGAAGCCTTAAAAGGAATGACTTCTTGGGCGGCTTATGCCAACTTTGAAGAAGATCTAAAAGGAAGTATCGAAGTAGGGAAAGTAGCGGATCTGGTGATTTTAACCGAAGACATCATGACGGTGAAAGAATCCCAAATCCTAAAAGCACGTGTCTTGGCGACCATGATGGACGGGAACTTGGTCTATCAACAAAAAAAGTAAAGCTTAATACTTTTAATTTCTAGCTCTTTTAAAGGGGTTGATAGTTGGTGTTTTGCACAAATACCTTAGATTAACTTTATATTTTAAATCAAAACACCTATTTATGGTTTAAAAATATAATTTGTCCTTACTTTTGAGGCAAATTATTAAACTATGTGTGGTATTGTTTGTGCCTTTGACTTAAAACAGTCGTCCGAAGAGTTACGTCCTCAAATTTTGGAAATGTCTAAACGCATCCGTCACCGCGGACCCGATTGGACTGGAATATTTTCTAATGAAAAAGCCTTGATGGGGCACGAACGCTTAGCGATTGTCGACCCTACCTCAGGGAATCAACCTTTGTACAGTGAAAATGGGCGTTATGTTTTAGCGGCCAACGGCGAGATTTACAACCACCAGGAATTGCGCCAACAATTTGAAGGGAAATACAATTTTGCTACTGCTTCCGACTGTGAGGTGATCTTAGCACTCTACCAAGAAAAAGGACCTGCCTTTGTCGATGAGATGAACGGAATCTTTGGTTTTGCGATTTATGATACCCAAGAAGACAGCTACTTTATCGCACGCGACCACATGGGGATTATTCCCCTTTATATGGGTTGGGACCAGCACGGAACTTTCTATGTTGCTTCCGAGCTTAAAGCACTCGAAGGAGTATGTACTAAAATTGAATTGTTCCCTCCCGGCCATTATTACCACAGCAAAGACGAAGTTCCAGTGCGCTGGTACACCCGCGATTGGATGGAATTCGATGCGGTAATAGACAACACCACTAGCATTGAAGACATTCACGACGCTTTAGCCGATGCGGTTCACCGCCAACTAATGAGTGACGTACCTTATGGGGTATTGCTTTCAGGAGGTTTAGATTCTTCGGTTACTTCGGCCTTGGCCAAGCGTTTTGCGGCTAAGCGTGTAGAAAGCGGAGACGAACAAACGGCCTGGTGGCCACAGTTGCACTCGTTCTCGGTAGGGTTAGAAGGCTCTCCCGATTTGGCTGCAGCTCAAAAAGTAGCCGAGCATATTGGCACCGTTCACCACGAAATAAAATTCACCATTCAAGAAGGTTTAGACGCTATTCGCGACGTGATTTACCACTTGGAGACCTATGATATCACTACGGTTCGCGCTTCCACGCCCATGTACCTCATGGCGCGCGCCATCAAAGCGTTGGGGATTAAAATGGTATTGTCGGGTGAAGGAGCAGACGAGCTATTTGGAGGATATTTGTATTTCCACAAAGCGCCTACGGCAAAAGACTTCCACGAAGAAACAGTGCGTAAACTCGATAAACTTCATCAGTATGACTGTTTAAGAGCGAATAAATCTTTGGCTGCGTGGGGAATTGAAGGGCGTGTGCCTTTCCTCGATAAAGAATTCATGGATGTGGCGATGCGCATCAATCCACAAGACAAAATGATCAACAAAGAGCGTATGGAGAAATGGGTCGTGCGTAAAGCCTTTGAAGATTACCTGCCCGAGAGTGTCGCCTGGCGTCAAAAAGAGCAGTTTTCCGACGGTGTAGGCTACAGTTGGATCGATACCCTCAAAGAAGTGGTAGAAGAGGCGGTAAGCGACGAACAAATGGCCAACGCCCATTATCGCTTCCCAGCACAAACTCCACAGAACAAAGAAGAGTTCTATTACCGCTCAATTTTTGAGGAGCATTTCCCCTCAGAAGCAGCGGCTTTAAGTGTGCCTTCTGTACCCTCAGTGGCCTGTAGTACCCCTATCGCTTTAGAGTGGGATGAGGCCTTCAAAAACATGAATGACCCTAGTGGAAGAGCCGTGGCAAAAGTCCACGACGACGCCTACGATGACTAAGGGCAAATTCAGCTAAAATAGAGGGGCGTTTTCCGCCCCTTTTATCCACATAAAATGTTGATAACTTCAAGGGATTGAAGCTAGTGTTTACGCGCTATTGGAGTGGATAATCCGTATATTTGGAAGACGTCCAAAAACGACGTTTTTTTAAAACCAAAATATATGAGTGAAACACCACAAAATCCCCAGTATTCTGCCGATAGTATTCAGGCGCTGGAAGGAATGGAGCACGTGCGTATGCGCCCCTCCATGTACATTGGTGATGTTGGCGTTCGTGGACTCCACCATTTGGTCTACGAAGTAGTAGATAACTCCATCGATGAAGCCCTCGCAGGGCACTGTGATACCATCACAGTAACCATCAACGAAGACAATTCAATTACCACCCAAGATAACGGACGTGGAATCCCGGTAGGGATCCACAAAAAAGAAGGCGTTTCTGCCCTAGAGGTCGTGATGACCAAAATTGGTGCAGGAGGGAAATTCGATAAAGATTCCTACAAAGTTTCCGGAGGATTACACGGGGTAGGGGTTTCCTGTGTTAACGCACTATCAGAATCCCTTAAAGCCACCGTCTATCGAGAAGGAAAAATTTGGGAACAAGAATACGAGCGCGGAAAACCGAATTACGCTGTACGTGAGGCCGGTACTACCGATCGTCGTGGAACTACGGTAACCTTTAAGCCCGACCCGCAAATTTTCCAGCAAACCCTCGAGTATAGCTACGATACTTTGGCTAACCGTATGCGGGAATTGTCTTACTTGAATAAGGGGATTACCATCGTGATGGAAGACCGTCGTCAAAAAGACGAGAAAGGGGAAATCTTGACCGAAACCTTCCACTCCAAGGAAGGATTGAAAGAATTTATCACCTTTTTGGATGCCACTCGTGAATCCATCATTCAGGAAGTAATTTCCATCGAAGGGGAGAAAAACGGTATTCCGGTAGAAGTAGCGATGGTTTACAACACTTCATTTTCGGAGAATCTTCACTCTTATGTAAACAATATCAACACCCACGAGGGAGGAACACACCTTTCTGGTTTTAGAAGAGGATTGACCTCCACCTTGAAGAAATATGCCGACGGCTCTGGGATGCTCGACAAATTGAAGTTCGACATCAGCGGAGACGATTTCCGTGAGGGACTCACCGCTATTGTATCGGTAAAAGTAGCCGAGCCACAGTTTGAGGGACAAACCAAAACCAAGCTGGGGAACCGCGAGGTGACTTCAGCCGTTTCTCAGGCCGTTTCCGAGATGTTGGAAAACTACTTGGAGGAAAATCCCAACGATGCAAAAACCATCGTGCAAAAGGTCATCCTCGCTGCTCAGGCGCGTCATGCAGCCCGTAAAGCGAGAGAAATGGTGCAGCGCAAAACCGTGATGAGCGGGGGTGGACTGCCCGGGAAATTATCCGATTGTTCTGAGCAAGACCCAGCGCAATGTGAGGTATTCCTTGTCGAGGGGGACTCGGCAGGTGGAACAGCCAAGCAAGGGCGTGACCGTAACTTTCAAGCGATTTTACCTTTACGAGGTAAAATCCTCAACGTAGAGAAGGCCATGCAACACAAGGTCTTTGAAAACGAAGAAATCCGAAATATTTACACCGCTTTAGGGGTAACCATTGGTACAGAAGAGGACAGCAAAGCCCTCAACTTGGAAAAGTTGCGTTACCACAAAGTAGTCATCATGTGTGATGCCGATGTAGATGGAAGCCATATTTCTACCCTCATCCTCACCTTCTTCTTCCGCTATATGCGCGAATTGGTTGAGTCGGGTTATGTTTACATTGCAACCCCACCGCTTTACTTAGTGAAGAAAGGCGCCAAAAAAGCCTATGCTTGGAACGACGATCAACGCGATCAACTGATGCAACAATACGGCCAAGGCGCTTCCATACAGCGTTACAAAGGGCTTGGAGAAATGAATGCAGAACAACTTTGGGACACTACCATGAACCCTGAGTTTAGAACATTGCGACAAGTGACCATTGAGAGTGGAAGCGAAGCCGATCGCATCTTCTCCATGCTCATGGGCGATGAGGTACCACCACGTCGTGATTTTATCGAACGCAATGCGGTCTATGCCAATATTGATGCGTAAATTTGCAGCGAAAAATTAATTAGAAAAAAACCAAAATAGAATGAAAGTAACTGTTGTTGGGGCCGGAAACGTAGGAGCCTCTTGTGCAGAATATATTGCGATCAAGCGAATTGCGAGTGAAGTGGTTTTACTCGATATCAAAGAAGGCTTTGCCGAAGGAAAGGCTTTGGATTTAACCCAAACAGCCACCACCCTTGGCTTCAATACACGTATTACGGGAGTAACCAATGACTATTCCGCTACGGCTGGAAGTGATGTTGTGGTGATTACCTCTGGTATTCCACGTAAGCCCGGGATGACCCGTGAAGAGCTTATCGGAATCAATGCAGGCATTGTACAATCTGTGGCCGAGTCGATATTGAAAAACTCACCTGACGCAACCATCGTTGTGGTGTCGAATCCTATGGATACCATGACTTATCTTGCGCTTAAAGCAACAGGACTTCCCAAGAACCGTATTATCGGAATGGGCGGTGCTTTAGACAGTTCGCGTTTTAAGACCTATTTATCAAAGGCGCTCGACAAGCCCGCCAACGATATCCAAGGAATGGTGATTGGTGGTCACGGAGACACAACCATGATCCCTTTAACGCGTTTGGCTAGCTACAACGGAACACCAGTAAGCCAGCACCTTTCAGCAGAAAAATTAGAAGAAGTTGCCGCCGCCACTATGGTTGGAGGAGCAACCCTCACCAAATTACTCGGAACCTCAGCTTGGTATGCACCAGGAGCTTCTGTAGCTTATTTGGTCGATAGCATCATCAATGATCAAAAACGCATGATTCCTTGTTCCGTATATCTCGAAGGAGAATACGGCCAAAACGATATCTGTATTGGTGTGCCTTGTATCATCGGGAAAGATGGAGTAGAAGCCATCGTAGATGTGCAATTGAACGAGGCAGAACAAGCCAAATTTGATCAAAGTGCTGCTGCTGTTCGCAACATGAACGATGCTTTGGGTAGCGTATTGAGCTAGTCAATTTTTTAGAAACACTTATCAGTCAATGAAATCGCAGCCTAAAGTTGCTTAATGCTTGAGTAAACTTTATATTTGCGAGCCTTCATTTTAGGCATAAATTATTTAGCATGCAAAACAACGGATTAGTTAAACTCTTCGCATTCCTTTTTGGAATCGTTAGTATTTACCAACTCTCTTTTACCTTTATCGCGAGCAACCAAGAGGCCAAAGCCAAATCTTATGCTCAACAATTAATTGGTGAAGACCAAGCGGATTTTATCGCCCTTCGCGAGAAAGCAGAAGTGCAATACCTCGATTCGATTGGAGGACAGTCACTTTACGGATTTACATCTTATAACGACGCCAAAGGAAAAGAGTTGAACAAAGGTTTGGACCTCAAAGGAGGTATCAACGTTATTCTACAAATTTCTGTACGAGATATCTTAAAAGGCTTGGCCGACTATACCAAGAACCCAGTCTTCAACAAGGCCTTGGATGAGGCTGATGTCTTACAAAAGAATACCGATGATCCTTACGTGGAATCGTTTTTTGTTGCTTTTGAAAACATCAAGGGAAGTGCTAAACTCGCCGATCCTGATATTTTTGCCAACCGTACCTTAAGCGAGCAAATCAATTTTGAAATGAGCGATGAAGAGGTTCGTCCCATCATCCGTCGTAAAATTGACGAATCCAT
>WTJP01000002.1:0-1087 GCA_011526275.1 Candidatus Arcticimaribacter sp.
GTTGATTTTTCACAACTTTTGGCTATGGCAGCCGAGGCTCAACCGCGCATGCGTTTTCGTTTTTCTACCTCTAACCCACAAGACATGACGGTAGATGTACTCCACACCATGGCAAAATACCCCAACATTTGTAAATACATTCACCTCCCGGTTCAGTCGGGAAGCGACCGCATTCTACAGAAAATGAACCGTTTGCACACCCGTCAAGAGTACTTTGACTTAATCGATAATATTCGTGAAATCATTCCAGGCTGTGCCATCTCGCAAGACATGATTGCTGGTTTCCCCACCGAAACGGAAGAAGACCACCAAGACACCTTGAGTTTGATGGACTATGTCAAATATGACTTTGGTTTTATGTTTGCGTATTCTGAACGACCCGGAACCCTCGCCGAACGAAAGATGGAGGACGATGTTCCTGCAGATGTCAAGAAAAGACGATTGAATGAAATCATCGACAAGCAGCAAGAACACAGTCGTTACCGTACCGAAGAATTTCTAGGAAAGACCGTTTGTGTTTTAATTGAAAAAACTTCCAAGCGATCAAACGACCATTGGAGCGGAAGAACCACACAAAATACCGTGGTAGTCTTCCCAAAAGAAAACTATCAAGTGGGCGATTTTGTCGATGTAAAAATTGAAGATTGTACCTCTGCCACCCTCTTGGGAACAGCCGTGGGACATTCCAACGAAATATAAAGAACAGCATGGAAAACCTACAAAGCATCAAACAACGTTTTGGAATCATTGGGACCAGCCAAGGACTCAACCGCGCATTGGAGAAAGCTTTACGTGTGGCGAGTACAGATATTTCGGTTTTGGTCACAGGAGAAAGCGGTGTAGGGAAAGAAAATATCCCGAAAATCATCCATCAAAATTCTCACCGCAAACACGCCAAATACATTGCCGTTAACTGCGGAGCTATTCCAGAAGGAACCATTGACAGCGAACTCTTTGGGCACGAAAAAGGTGCATTTACAGGGGCGACTTCTACGCGAAGTGGCTACTTTGAGGTGGCCGATGGCGGTACTATTTTCCTAGATGAAGTGGGAGAACTTCCGCTTTCCACCCAGGTGCGTTTACTTCG
>WTJP01000002.1:1187-6980 GCA_011526275.1 Candidatus Arcticimaribacter sp.
TTTTCCTAGATGAAGTGGGAGAACTTCCGCTTTCCACCCAGGTGCGTTTACTTCGAGTACTTGAAACGGGGGAATTCATCAAAGTGGGTTCGTCTAAAGTACAAACCACCAATGTGCGTATTGTGGCTGCTACTAATGTCAACATGCGCGACGCCATCCAAAAAAATAAATTCCGTGAAGATTTATATTATCGTTTAAGTACGGTAGATATTCACCTCCCTGCTCTGCGGAACCGAAAAGAAGACATTCCCTTACTCTTTCGCAAATTTGCTGCTGATTTTGCCCAAAAATACCGCATGCCCACCCTTCGCTTAGATGAAGAAGCACAAGGACTCTTGGTGCAATACAATTGGAACGGAAACATCCGTCAGTTACGCAATGTAGCTGAACAAATGTCGGTTCTAGAACAGGAACGATTACTTTCAGCGGCGGCACTTCGCCCTTACTTGCCCAACATGGGTGCACAACTGCCAGCCCTAGTGGAAAGCAAGAAAGAACAAAGCGACTTTGCTTCAGAACGTGAAATCCTCTACAAAGTGCTTTTCGACATGAAAAGCGACCTCAACGACCTCAAGAAACTCACCCTTGAATTAATGAACCAAGACATCAGCTCGGAAGAACGCGATGGTTTGATTCAAAAAATTTATGGGAATGAATCGTTTGCAGAAGATAAAGAGAACACTACCTTAACGGTGATGAATCCGGAGGTTGAAATTCCACAGCAACGAAAAGAAGACCCCTACAGTTATGTAGAAACCATTGAGGCAGAGGAACCTTTATCGCTTTTGGACAAAGAAATCGAAATGATTAAAAAGGCGTTGGAACGCAGTAACGGTAAGCGAAAAATGGCTGCAGAAGAACTGGGTATTTCAGAACGTACTTTGTACCGGAAAATAAAACAATACGATCTCAATGAAGATGAAGTATAATATTATCCCCGCAACACTCCTTTTGTTATGTTGCACTTTATTCGTTCAATGCGGGATCTATTCCTTCACTGGAGCTTCGATTCCAGCAGGTACGGAAACCTTCCAAGTCAATTATTTTATCAATGAAGCGGGAAATCGTCCTGGCTCGACAGTTGAACCCGGCTTGGATCAAGAATTCACCATCGCTTTGCAAGACCTCATCCTTAACCAAACCAATCTTAACTTGGTTAAAGTCAATGGACATTTGGTCTATGAGGGGGAAATTACCAAATACAGCATTACCCCTACCACTTCGACAGCCAACAATACTGCAGCGCAAAACCGCTTGAACATGGAGGTCAACCTGCGCTATACCAACACAAAAAATGAAGACGATTCTTTTGAAAAGCGTTTTTCATTTTTCTATGATTTCGATGCCAACAAACAATTGTTTGACATAAAAAACGAAGCCAATACAGCGATTTTTGAACGTATTACCCAAGACATCTTCAACGCCTCGCTGGCAAAATGGTAACTATGACCGCACAAGAATACACCGATTTATTGTTGAACTACGATCCCAAAAGCGAGGAACACCGCAAAGCTTTTGAGAAAATCACCTATCGTTACCCCTATTTTCAATCGGCTTATGCGCACTACCTTAAAAGCTTAAAGGTTCAAGAACAATACAATTACAATTTAATCCTGAAGAAAACCGCCGTCCTTTCTCCTGAAAGAGATCGGCTTCACCACTGGCTAGAAGACGACAAAAAAACAGCTCCTCCAGTAGAGGCACCAAAAGAAATCGAAGTAGCTGAACCAGCTCCTGTGGTAGAAGAGAAGCCTGCAAAAGAAGCGGAAACAGTCGTTCCCGCGGCAGAGGCACCGAAAGAAAAACCCGTCGTAAAAAAGGTGAGAAAGAAAAAGGAAGAACCCAAAACCATGAGTTTTTCCGACTGGGTGGTCTATTCGTCTAAAGGGAAAATTGAACCCCAACAGCCTAAAAGCAGTCTCGAAGACAAGCTCAAGTTAATCGACACTTTCTTGGAGAACCAACCAAAGATTCCTCCAGTGCGACAAGACCAACCCAAAGTTGATCTTTCCGAAAACAATGAATTCAACAAGGAAGAGTTGATGACCGAAACGTTGGCCAAGGTTTATTTGCAACAAAAAAAATACAAGAAAGCGCTCTACGCCTATCAAATATTAAGTTTGAAATATCCAGAAAAAAATAGTTTCTTTGCAGACCAAATCAAGCGGATTAAACAATTACAGCAAAACAATTAAGTCATGAGTACTTTTTCCATATTTATCACCCTTATTCTCATCGTTTGTTTCCTACTCATTTTAGTAGTGATGGTCCAAAACCCTAAAGGTGGAGGTTTATCTTCTTCTTTTGGAGGTGGTGGACAACAATTAGGTGGTGTTCAAAAAACAACCGATTTCCTCGACCGCAGTACTTGGATTTTGGCAACCCTATTATTAGTACTCATCCTTTTGTCCAACTTTGGACTCGATAATGGAAGTAGCAGTGTTGCAGGTGAATCTAAACTCATCGATGCTGCAGCCGAACAAACGATTCCGGAAACGATTCCTGAGGTGATTCCTGAAGAAATTCCTGAAACACCTGTAGAAACTCCACAGGAGTAAACAAGACTCAATATAGAATGAATGCCAGTTTCCTGACAAGCTGGCATTTTTTTTTGCCCTTTGCTGACATTGTCGCGATTGGCATAATTTCTGAAAAACGTCTTTTTGTAAAATTTAAAATACTATGAGTAAATTAAACATTAAACCCTTAGCAGATCGCGTTCTCGTAGAACCCGCTGCTGCAGAAACAACGACTTCTTCGGGTATAATTATTCCCGATACCGCTAAAGAAAAACCACAACGCGGCACCGTCGTTGCTGTTGGTCCTGGCACCAAAGACAACCCCGTAACCGTTCAAGTGGGCGACACGGTTTTATATGGAAAATATGCAGGAACAGAACTAAGTCATGAAGGAGGCGACTACCTCATCATGAAAGAAGCTGATCTCCTTGCAATTGTTTAATGCTTAAATAAAAGATAAAAAAATCATGGCAAAAAAAATTGAATTTGATATTGCAGCAAGAGACGGTATAAAACGCGGTGTAGATGCGTTGGCCAATGCTGTAAAAGTTACCCTAGGACCAAAAGGACGTAATGTCATCATCAGTAAAGCTTTTGGCGCTCCTCATGTTACTAAAGACGGGGTAACAGTAGCCAAAGAAATCGAACTCGAAGACACCCTAGAAAACATGGGGGCACAAATGGTAAAAGAAGTTGCTTCTAAAACCAACGACTTGGCTGGTGACGGAACAACAACAGCAACCATTCTAGCCCAAGCCATCGTGAAAGAAGGATTGAAAAACGTTGCTGCTGGTGCAAATCCGCTTGACTTAAAACGCGGAATTGACAAGGCAGTTGAAGCTATCGTTGCCGAATTGGGAAGCCAATCTGTAGAAGTTGGTGACTCTTCAGAAAAAATCAAACAAGTAGCCAGTATTTCAGCCAACAACGATGAAACCATCGGGAGTTTAATTACCGAAGCTTTTGAAAAAGTAGGTAAAGAAGGAGTCATTACAGTAGAAGAAGCTAAAGGAACCGACACTTATGTTGATGTGGTAGAAGGAATGCAATTCGACCGTGGATACCTTTCTCCCTATTTCGTTACTGACTCAGAAAAAATGGAGGCAGATTTAGAAACGCCTTACATTCTCCTCTACGACAAGAAGATTTCTTCCATGAAAGATCTTCTTCCTGTACTCGAACCTGTAGCACAAACGGGGAAACCTCTTTTAATTATTGCTGAAGATGTAGACGGGGAAGCCCTCGCAACTTTAGTGGTGAATAAATTACGTGGTGCATTAAAAATCGCTGCGGTTAAAGCTCCAGGATTTGGAGATCGCCGTAAAGCAATGCTCGAAGACATCGCTATTTTAACAGGAGGTACTGTGGTTTCAGAGGAGCGTGGATTTACGCTAGAAAACACCACCCTTGAAATGTTGGGTACAGCCGAGAAGGTGACCATCGACAAAGACAACACTACCGTAGTTAACGGTGCTGGTGCAGGCGAAAACATCGAAGCCCGTGTGGGTCAAATCAAAGCGCAAATTGAAAATTCTACTTCCGACTATGACAAGGAGAAACTTCAAGAGCGTTTGGCTAAACTTTCTGGGGGAGTAGCTGTGCTTTATGTAGGCGCACCATCGGAGGTGGAAATGAAAGAAAAGAAAGACCGTGTGGACGACGCGCTTCACGCTACCCGAGCAGCAGTAGAAGAAGGTATTGTTGCTGGTGGAGGAGTTGCTTTGCTCAACGCCAAAAGTAGCTTAGAAGGTTTAGCAACCGAAAATGCTGATGAAGCAACCGGGATTCAAATCATCAATTCTGCTGTGGAAGCACCGCTTCGCACAATCGTGTCTAACTCTGGTGGAGAAGGATCGGTTGTAGTAGCAAAAGTCATTGAAGGAGACCAAAACTTTGGTTACAACGCCAAAGAAGGAACCTATGTAGACATGCTCAAAGAAGGTATCATCGATCCTAAGAAAGTAACCCGTGTTGCTTTGGAGAATGCAGCTTCTGTTGCAGGTATGATTCTTACTACCGAATGTGCTTTGATGGACATTAAAGAAGATGTGCCTGCCGGTGGAGGAATGCCTCCAATGGGCGGCGGAATGCCCGGAATGATGTAAATCATTAAGCCATAAACCATAGATAAACCGCTCATTTTGAGCGGTTTTTTTGTGGTTAAAAATAAATGTGTACGTTTACCTGAACCTTAATCTTATTCATTATGAACAAAAATGTATTAATTTCTGGTATCGCAGGTACCATCGTGTATTATTTTTTAAGATGGTTAGTTTATGACATCTTATTTCCTCAAATGTCCACGGGAGACGAATCCATGCTTGGAATTTTCCTAGGTTGTTTGTGCTATATGTTTATCTATGCACTGATATTTGTCCGCTGGGCACACATCACCACCTTTAAAACAGGAGTTACAACTGGCTTTGTGCTAGGATTGCTTTACGCATTGAGCTGGCAAGCATTTACCTATACTGGGCATTTAGATGTGAGTAATTTCATTCATGAAATACTTATCGGCTCCATCATGACCGCTTTTGGCGCTGGAACCGTAGCCTTTGTCCACGGTAAAGTGGCTTAATCATTAAATAAAAAGCGACCCGGTGGGTCGCTTTTTTTATTCTTCTTTTTTCTTGCGGTCATAGAGACAGCAGAGGGGTAGATTTTCATACACCTCATCTGGAGCAGTGGCTAAAGGGGTGTCGTGCCCTGCCTTAGCAATGGCTTCGTGCACACTTTCCAAACTCACTTTATTCGCATCAAATAGCAAAGTGAATTGATGGCTTGGAATATCCCAAGAAGCCGTCTTGACTCCTTTGATCGAGAAAGCTGTTTTTTCAATACGGGCTTTGCACATTCCGCATACCCCATTGACCTCAAAGGTGGTCTTTTGGATATCTTTTTTCTGGGCAAACAAGGCTAACGGAGCTAGCGCTAGGAGTAAAATAATTGTTTTTTTCATTTTCTTTTAATTTAATTTTAAACGTAAGCCGGCGTAAATCATCCGACCAAATACAGGGGCATAGACTAAACTCGCATCAAAATCTCGGCCAAAGGGGTTATCTACTCCAATTATAGGATTACTTTGCTGCACTTTTGATAGGTTTTCGCCTCCTAAATATACTTCAAAACGCGGAGAAAACACCCGACTTATTTGCGCATTCCATAAACCGTAAGCATCAACTGTTGGGTCTAATCCGTTGCGTGGATTACTCGGCAAACGTTGACTTCCCACAAAATGATAGGTGGCGTCTAAACGCCAACCTTTGCCTTCCTC
>WTJP01000141.1:0-3343 GCA_011526275.1 Candidatus Arcticimaribacter sp.
TATCAGTACATGGAGAAAGTGGATTTCCGTCATTGTCGAGCGGCGGACTTAAATCGGTCACCTTAAAAACATAGGTATTTGCTCGGAGGTTAGAAAGACTCACCGCAGAACCAATTCCGGCAGGTAATACTGTACCAGGAGTCAGTGAACTTATTTCAAGATTTCCAGATCCACCAACCGCAAAGAGGTCGAAGGAAGCATTATTATCCCCATTACAATCTAAGGTGTAGACAAAGTCAGCAGTAGCAGAACTCGTGATACTTCCAGCTCCGCGTAGATTTACAAAATTAGCAGTCTCTACACCATTTAATCTCACCGGAGCAAAACCTCCTACACTAATCAACTGTGTTGGGTACTCACATCCGAGTACCGCATCCGTGAGAGTAAGATAATAGTCCCCTGGAGGTAAGTTATCTAAGTTAGGTTGCGTGCCAATTACGCGAGTACCTGAAAGCGACTCTGCCCATGCATAATTATACAATCCTGATCCTCCTGTGAAGGCATTTACAAGTGTGCCGCTAATTAATCGAGAAGTCACAATACTTCCATTACCAGTAGTTCCTGTTGCACAATAGCTATCAGTTACTTGAACGACCGTTGGATCAAAATTTAATCCAGTTGGAATTCTTACTGCGCGAGTGAGCGGTAAAGTACAAGAACTCGTGTCTGTAACTTCTATTACATAAAGACGTCCTGGAGTTAATCCTGTGAAGTTGGCTTGACCATTGGTTACTCGAATACCACTAGCACCAGGTAAACGAACACCATTGTATTCTATAGTATAGGTGTAAGGTTCAATACCACCTGACGCTTGTACTGAAATAGCACCCGTAGTACCCCCACAGAAGTCTACATCAAAACTTAATGCTGGTGGCTCCTCAACCACAAATGTGGCACTAGAGATACAACTGTTGACAATAACCTCTAAAGCGTAGTTTCCAGCATAAAGATTGTAAATATTCGTTGCAGTAACCACGCTACTATCAGGGAAAGTCCATCGCAATACTGGTGCATATACATTGGCTATTTCAGTAGTAGCGAATGTACTGGTTAGAGAGCTTGTATCAGAAGTATTAGCACTTACGGTAAATGGAACTCCTTCTACTGTACCTTCAAGAAGTAATCTAAATGGTCCACTAAATGCAGCTGTAACATCTTGCTGTGCAGGATCATTATTTATACTACTTATTAGGTCATTGATAATGTCTACAGGAGCAAATGCAGTATTCGTTCCATTTCTTGTTTCTCCTCCTCGTGCAGTATACTCGGTTCCATTAATGTACACTCTCAAGATGTCAGTATAAGTTACGGTACCTGAGAAATCAACATAGGATTCTTGTACACTTCCTGGGGTTACAGAAGTAATCGCATTGAGGAAATCCGGATCAGTAGGATTACCCAACACAATAGATCCTGTATTTGCTCCATTGCAGTCCACATCAAAGACTAGGAAATCTTGAATATAATCTACATCAATAATTGGTCCTGGATCTACTGTTACCGTTCCGTTTACTACTACGTCTGGATCACAAGTACCACTCAGTGTAATTTGATAATTATAGGTCGTAGTAGAGGATATCTGCACAGATGGTGAACCTTGAAGACGCACCACATTATTTGTACCACCAGCTGCAGAGGCGAGTGTAGCACTAATACCACTTGGTACTTGATCCCAACTGATACTGAATGTAGCTCCCGACTGTGGATTAAATATATAGTCTACCGGCTCAATTGGAGAATTGTTACATACCGATGGCTGGTTAGGGTTACCTGCATATAATGACATCACAGGAGTAGGCAGAATTGTAATCGTTCCACTCTCAAATGCAGGTCCACAACCCGTAGTCTGAACTTCATATAAATAGTTCAAAATCGTTGTAGAGGCTTGCGCAGCCGCCTGCGCTGTACCGCTAATAATTACTTGGCTGGAGGTTACGGTATAACCGATACCTGGTAAACTTGGTGTAAAACTAACGATTGCTGATACAGCTTCTTGCTCAAGGTTATAAATAATTGGATCAAGCGTATTGGTTCCAGTACCGGCGCAAATCGTCTGATTTTCTGTAGAAGGTAATGAAGCTAATGTCAATAGCTCTTCAGGTTTAACCTCAATTACACCCGTGTAAACGATTTCAGGGGCACAGGCACTACCATCTGTAGTAACTTGATAAGGATACTGCGTTGTTTGAGTAACATTTACAGAAGGTATACCAGAGATTACTAAACTGTTTGTTCCCGACGGAATTACACCATTTACTCCATTTAGGATTGAACCTGTCCAACTGAATACTACGTTGGTCGCCCCACCACGGTATTCGTAAACAATATCTGCGATAGGATCTTGTCGATCACAAACAGCCAAATAACCAACTTGATTGGTGGTTGTTACACCCGAAGTTAACTCGAATACTGGAGGAGAATAAACTGTAATATCTCCATCAATCGTTGTAGTAGCACAACTACCACCTGTAACAATTTCATATTCATAAACTACTGTTGGTGTTGTAAAGGTCGTAGAGGCAACAATAGAACCACTAATCAAAATAGTGTTGGAAGGGGTTAGTGTATACCCTAGTCCTGGAGGTAATCCATTTTGAGCTGGTCCACCATTGGCCGTATAGCTTATGGTTATTGGTTGACCAACTGCACCACCCAATAATTGGTATTCGATTGGTACCATTAACTCAGCAATTGTATTTGCTGGATTATCATCATCGAACAAACAAACACTTTGATTATCCGTTGTAACCGAAGATATTAGGGATATGTTATCAAGAGGTTCAATTTGAATACTCCCGGTTAGAACAACTTCTGATACACAAGCACTTCCGGCAGTAAATATTTCGTAGTTGTAAACTGTAGTTTGTGTCACATTGGCTAAAGGCGTGCCTGAAATAACGTAACGATTTGTTCCAGAGGTCGTTCGCGTCAATCCAGTCATATCAAGTGAATTTGAGCCTACCCAGCTAAATCCAAAGGTAGTAGCACCTCCTTGTAATTCATATACTATGTCTTGAACGGGTGTACCATCACAAATCACTTGGTTTACTGTTGTTGCATCGCTAACCAGCCTCATGTCTGGTGGTGAGAGCACCGTGATAAATCCGTTGACCGTAGAGGTCACACAACCCCCAGTTGTTTGTATTTCATATTCATATGTCATCGTGGGCGTGACATATGTTGTTGAAGCCACCACACTACCACTAATCAATACCGTGTTAGATGCTGTTATTGATGAACCTAAACCAGCGGGTAATCCTGTAATATAGGCTCCCCCGTTTGCTCTATAACGAATCGTCACTGGGTTCCCAATGGCTCCACCATCCAATTGATATTCGACTGG
>WTJP01000141.1:3443-6883 GCA_011526275.1 Candidatus Arcticimaribacter sp.
AACGAATCGTCACTGGGTTCCCAATGGCTCCACCATCCAATTGATATTCGACTGGTTCAATTGGTGCAGCTAGAGTGTTAAGTGGATTATCACGATCCATAAAACACACTGTTTGACTTGCTGTTCCTGCGACTACAGGCAGGGCTGGTGTTGTGATCAAAGAAATATAATCCTGTGGCTCTAGTGTAAGACTTCCATACAACACCTCCTCAGGATCACAATAACTGCCGGTAGTTTCAATTTGATAATTGAAGACAGTAGTTTGGGTAACATTCATCGCTGGAGTACCCGAGATAGTAAATTCTGTGCGAGCAGGATTTAATGTGGCGGTTAATCCTAGTACATTGCTTGCCCCAGAAGTCCATGAGAACATTACGTTATCAGCACCCGGACCTAGCTCATAAACAATCCTAGTAATTGGATCTATGGTGTCACAAACCACTTGATTATCAGAAGTAGCAGATGAAGTTAAACTCAACGTAGGGGCAGTTCTAACTTCTATGGTACCAGAAGCAGTATCTGTTCCACAAGCACCAGGACCTGTAATAATTTCATACGCATAAATGGTCGTTGAAGCTGTTGGATTTGCAGCTGCTGCAGTGGCTATACCATTTATAATTAACATGTTCGAGCCGTTAATTGTATAACCAAATCCAGGGGGTAATCCTGTTACAACTGGCCCTCCATCCTGGCGATACGTAATTGTACTGATGGTTGTTGCTCCACCTGACAATTGATATTCAATGGGGTCAAAGGCAGCCGTTGGGCTTGGTAAGTTATTGACACAAACAATCTGGTTTGTCGTAGCTAGAGGTGAGGATAACGAAATAATATCCTCAGGACTTACCGTAATAATCCCTGTAATTGGTGTAGGTGTGGTAGTACAACCAAAAGCATTCCCGATAAGGTTAATCGCATATGGGTAGGTAGCAGGAAGTGATAATCCTAGGCTTGGCACATTCATGTCTACTACAACATTGTTACCAACAAGATTTGCGGTTACCCAAGACGGGGAAGTAGCTACTACACTAACTGCCAATGCATTTGGCGCAAAGAAGGTTAACTCTGTAGACCCACTGTTATCACAAAGAAGTGGATTTTCATTACCCGTTACAGTAGGTGGATTTGTAGAAGTATACACCCCAAAAGTAATTGGATCAATGTTTATTGTTCCTGAAGCTACTACAGTAGTACCACTACAACCTGGACCATTCGCAGTTAATGTATAAACATAACTCTCTCTAACAACCGCAGTACTTGAAGCCACTCCGCTAATCTCAAAATAAGATGGCGGTTGTATTGTTGAAGCTGTACCTAAGCTGAAGGTAGACGAAGAATTTGCGGAGACACTAAAGGCAACACCAGGATTGGTTGCTTCAATCGTGATGGAAGTCGCATTAGAAGTAACATTGTGATTAGGTAACTCACCATCTAACCACGTAGCAATGGTATTGGCTAAATTTCCAATGGTCAATGTGGAAGTAGTGTTGTCAGTCACAGCAGTGTAAGAAGTTCCGTTAACTACAATGGTAAAGAAATCTTCACTTTTTGTCTCCGTTGCGACTTGCATCTGCGTTATGTTGAATTCAGAGATTTGATTTTGTGCATAGTTTTGAGCAATCAAATTCGAAGGAAGAGCTGGTGTCCAGGCAGCGGTTATTCCAAAGGCTGGATTATAAATTTCATAACGTATTGGAAGAATCGTCTGCGAAGCACAGGTTGTTCTATCCCCAGATCCTCCAGTAACCAATACGACGCTTGGGTCGGGTTCAAGATTGAAGGTTATTGTTTGCGTAATTTCACCACAACCTGCTCCAAAAGTATTTACATCTACTTGCCAAGCCGTTGGTACAAGAACAGATTCATTTATAGTACCCGATATTTCATATTCATTGAAGGAACCTCCTCGAAGACCAAAAACTAAACCATTGGGCAGTGGTGTTCCTGGATCTATTGTAAGACCTGAAGCTCCTTCAAATGATATGATAATAGAATTTGATCCAGTTAAAGAAGAGGAGAAACAGTAACTAGCGTTTGATGTTCCTTGTTCAAAACTAATTGTAGCAGGCTCTAAAATTTCAATTGTCCCTGATGCAACTGCAATTTCACAGCCAGGCTGTGGTGCCTCAGTTTCAATGCTATAGTTAAATACATCCGTTCCGGTTACTGTTGGCGTTCCAAAGATGCTGAATATTTTTGTTAAAGGAGATGCTACTGGCGCCGCAAAAGTAACCGCAGGGTTCACTGGGGAGGTGGTTGCTACTGTAAACGATTCACCAGGTTGACCAGTTGATCCTACCTCAATTTGAATCGCTCCTGCGGTAAAAATTGCCTCAAAATTATTCGTCCCTGCATTGATAGCATCCACTAATCCGTTCCCAATATGAGCAGCAGCATTTGCTACACTTGTTGCTACTGTAGTTACAAAATCATAACGTACGTTATCTATACTAATTGAATAAGATCTGCCTATGGTTGTTCCGGTGACAGTAGTCAACGTAATCGTGGTTAATTGGGAAGTAATTTCCAATAATGGGGTTACACCAGGAGGAAGATCACGAGCAAGTACACGGTCTGCTGCTCCTTCTATTTCATATGTAATCGTATTCAATGCAGTACCACTACACAACGGCTGGTTATTTGAGTTAAATCCTGAAGTCAAGTTAATTTGTGGTGCATCAGGAATCGAGATGACATAATTCACACTTTCTCCTGGACATGGTATTGGTTGAGCGGTGATTATAATGTTACCGGAGAATCCTGGTCTAAAGTCTAGGGTCACTGTACTATCATCAGCCCCGGGATCCAATTCAAATAACGTATTGGACTGTAAATAAGTAGTTGATGTTGCAAGTCCAACTTGACTGTTAACAAACCAGCGAACAGATTGTCCACCAGTCGTTAATGTAGAAGAGAATCCTCCAGCAGGAATTGGACATTCTGGAAGAGGGTTAGCAGGAGTAACACTTGTGATTGGTCCGTTCTGTTGACCAATAACAATAGTCGTTGACTTCCAATCACCAGCAACACCAGTACAACTTATAGGTCGTACTTGTAATTCAAAGCTTCCCCACCAACCGGTAGCCCAATCCATGATACCGAAGGTTGGATCTAAGGTTCCTGGACTACTTACTAAAGCACCAAGACCGGGTTGAGGATTAGATATTCTCCATTCTAAAGAACCAAATTCATTCGGATCCGTACCATTATCACTTGCAGTGTAGAATGTTGTATTTGGTGTAGCAGCAGTAATTTGACATACAGGTAATTCTCCTGTAAATTGCCCGCCACATACTTGATAATTTGGAGCTACAGGTTCTAATAAATCTGACGCTGTTGGGGTGGCCACAACCGTTTCTGGTACAACATCAACGGCAACGGTAAGTGGTGCTGATCTATCAGGATTGCCATCCCCGTCGGAATCACACCCTACTGACCTT
>WTJP01000086.1:0-4639 GCA_011526275.1 Candidatus Arcticimaribacter sp.
GCCATTTCTTGCACTACAGCCGAACCCCAATCGTGTCCACCAAGATAAAATTCATCGATCCCGAGGGCTTCAAGCAAAGAAAAAATATCTTTCCCCAAAGCGTCTTTTTTATAGGCTTTTACATCTAACGTACGCTCGCTATCACCCAAGCCGCGCAGGTCGGGGGTAATAACATAAAAGTCGGGAAGTGCCTCGGCTACTTCCTTCCAGCAGTAGCTCGATTGCGGCCAGCCGTGCACCAATACCAAAGGTGGTGCGGTGGGTTTACCATAGGAGCGGTAGGAGAATGTTCCTCGTTCAGTTGTAATTTTTTGTATCATAAGTTTTCAGTAATAGCCGGTGGAGGATAGGCTTCTTTAAAGGTAAATACTTCTTGACTTGGTCCATTGGCTTGCAATTGTTTTAACTTTTCAGCGGCTTGCTGTGCGCTGGGGAACGCCCCAGCCTTAATCCACCATAAAGCGTAATAAAAACCGTTAAAATGATGAAACCATTCTCGCTTCCTTTTCATGATTTCTACATGCATGCTCTGATAGACATACTGCTGCAAAGACGTTACATCTTCCCAAACAGAAACATTAATCAACAGGCTGTTGTCTGGAAAAGGGTTGATAGACAAAGCGTTGTCTTCTTCGTCTTTTAAACGCCACACAAAGCCCGGACTGCCTTCAGCCAATTGGTTAATGCGGTCAATGTTATCGACAAAGTCTTTCATGATGGGATCGTCGATATCCTTTCCCTTCATCTGTGCGATATTAATTTGGGCCAAGTGGTACATCAGTTACAATTTAATGATAATGCCTTCTTTGGGAGACCGTGTCCCTTTGCATACTTCGGGATGTACTTTAGCCAGTGCAGTAAGCCCTTCCATTTCGTTGTACTCTAGCCATTCACTTGATTTTTGGACTGCTTCCATAAAAAAGCCATTTACTTTTTCGTCGAAAGCTGCAGGACCCCAGTCTTGAAAGCGTTTTTCAATGTGGGCGGGTGCAAAGAAAAATTTACTCCGTTTGTTGTTGGTGCCTGCATTGGGATTCGCCTTTGCCCAGTGGGTTAAACCTACCTTTAGGGTAAAGTTCATTTGCTCTCCAAAGTGATTGTGTAGCGCTACCAGTACTTCATTGTTCCCCGACATGTCCACAATTACGGTGGGAACAGTTGGGTCCATGGTTTCGATTTGGTCGTAAGACAAGACCTCGTCCCAAATCCCAAGTTTTTCGACGGTATCTAAATTTCGTGAGGAGGTAACTCCAACTGCTTTAGGCGATTGTTGGTCCCGTTGCAATGCATAGCCTAAACCTATACTGGTTTTACTAGAAGCACTCAGTACCAAGACTTGTTCTGCGCCAAACCACGACTGGTCTTGCAAACTATCCCACAAACAAAAAGAAGTGAGGTATAGCGGGAAGAGTAAGGCGCGATCGTTGTCAAAGCGCTTCGTGTAATTGGGTTCGTTGTTTACGCGACGGTAAAGATTGTATCCCATGGGCAGGGTGCTGCGGTGTTCGGCACCTTCAAAAAAGCGTTGTTCTTGCACTTTTATGGGGTTCATTTTGAGGTGTTGTGTGGGAGGGAAGTAGCCGTAAATACGGTCCCCAACGGGAATTCCATCGGCTTTGGATTCTACCACATCAGCAAAACCCCAAACTGGAATAACCCCCATGCGGTCTTGTGCTGCCCCAACGGCAGGAAAGAATTCCCAATAGCGAATCACATCTCCAGTTGCGGCATAGGTAATGTTGTTGGCGGTGTAGGCAAAACGGTCAATTTTGACCAAAATTTGACCATCTTCGATCGATCGACTCTCCGGACTCGTCTCGGCCAGTTCTGCATTAAAAAAGAGTTTCTTCTCTACTTGAAATTGTGGGTTGCTCAGTTCTTTTTCTTCCATTTGATCGAGTTCTTGAATAAATTGTTGCAGTTTCATCATGGCGGGGAGGCCATTGTTTTTCATGCGTTGTATGATTTCTACTTTGGCGGTGTCGTTTTTATCCACTCCCCGCACTAGCTGACTAAAACCGTCCAAGCGATTTTTGGTCATCCATTCGCGCAGGGGTTTATCGCCACCCCAAGTGAGTTGATTGCGCATGGTAGCGGCCAGTCCGCGTAACCAATCGGTATCTCGATCGGGTAGGGGAACCACTCCACACAGCTTATTTTTTTCTTTGTCGTTGGCATAATTCAATTCCACATAGGCCACAAAGGCAGCACTAAAAGCGGGTTGATAAGACCGCACTGTTTGTGGAATAATGGTGTCTCCTTGAAAAATTGCTTTGTTTTCTAAGTCTTTCGAAATGGGTGTAGCAGAACAATCTACAAAGAGGGTGTTTTCGGGACAGTGGTGTTCTCCTTGGTCCATGATTAATGTATCTCCCGCGATGTGTTTCACCCGACCTTTACGGATAAACGTCCCTACTTTTTGAAGAAGCGCCCATTCCTTTTTGCTTACCGTTGCGCCGTGAAATTGTGTAGGGGTGTGTTTTTTATCCAATCGCATAAGCACCCCCTTGTCTTCAAGGCGATGAAATAAATCTTCGAGCGAGTTCGCTTCTGCCAATGCCTCAAATTGATTGGCTTGGTTTCCAATACTGCGCTCAAAAAAGGCTTCGGTGTTTTGGGTAGTTGCTCGGTCGATAACCCAACTATCACGTGAAATTACCCAGCTAATTTTTTCAGCAGCAATTCCGTTTTCCATCAAATAGACAATGGCGTCCATGCCTGTTTTTCCCCCTCCAATGATACAGTAATGCGCTGGGCCTTCCAGTTCATGGGGTAAAGCGTTAATGGGTTTAAAGTTGACTCCGTCTTCCCAAGTGAAATTTGGGGTATGTGTCGCAGGTACTTTGGTGTTTAAATGGGTCGCATCGACTATTTTTTTTTGAACGCTTACATTGAAAACTTCTCCCGTAGCTAGGGACTTAAAGCGGTGGTTACCCAAGTATTCGCAGTTGGGAAAATACTGCACCCTTCCGCTAGGAAGAAATTGTTCTTCCATTACCGCCTTGTAATAGGCTTGAATTTCAGCTAGCGAAGAAAGGCTGGAAAACCCCTCGTTAAGTCCGTCTGCATCGATTTTTCCATTACTCAATTCGCGGGAACTAACCCCGTAAAATGCGGCAGGTTGATGCAATGCCACAAAGGGATAAGCAAAATTCCAATGCCCCCCGGGGCTGTCGTTTTTGTCAATGATGATAAGGCTAGCGTCGGACTCTTCCACCAAAACATCGGCGAAAGCCATCCCCATTGCGCCGCTACCCACAATAAGATAGTCTGCTGATAAATTCATGGCTTTAAGGTAATGAAAATGAATGCTAGGCTTCGTTTTTACGAACGAATTTTTTAAAGCGAATGGAAGCAAAAGTACCTACGGCAGCAAAGGCTGCAAGCAATAGAAATACCAA
The DNA here is from genome assembly GCA_011526275.1 of Candidatus Arcticimaribacter sp. Taxonomy (GTDB): domain Bacteria; phylum Bacteroidota; class Bacteroidia; order Flavobacteriales; family Flavobacteriaceae; genus Arcticimaribacter. The sequence goes on from WTJP01000086.1 coordinate 3,402, forward strand.
TTGATGACCCGCCAAGCCGGGGTTATTGTCCAGTAATAGCCCCATAACAGGTCCCATAAAAATATCGGGGGTATAGCCCACCACCGAGATGATGCCGACAGCTGTACCGGTCACCGCATAGGGAATATGTCCTTCCTTCACGGCTGCAAAATAGAGGGTGCGCAAACCATAGGTGCCAATTCCAGTGATAACTATGGAGAGGAAAAAGAAAGCGTTGTGCGGAGCAACCACCCAGCCTGAGGCGAAAAGCAAAGCCCCAATTAAAAGCAATATAAAACCGCGTACCAGCCAAACGGCACTGCTGCTACGATCGGCGAAAAAGCCAATGGAGATGCAAATTAGCGGACGTAAATACATTTGGAAAGAGCCTACTTTGGCAGCATCGACTTCGTCGAACAACATCACCTCTGCTGCATAGAGGGAGAGAATATCGGTGACCTTATATCCGCAATAAGCACATAGAACAATGAGAATAAGTAAGCGCACACTGGGAAGTTGCATCACCCGTAGTATGGTTTCCCAAGAGGTGTCGGCTTTGAGTTCATCTTCTTCGGTTTCTTCTCCTTCTTCTTCCTTTAAAAAGAAGAGCACCAGTAAGCCCACCAAAGCGACCAAGCCTGAAGTGACCAAAATAACCCAACGGAAAGCGGTTTGTCGTTCAAGAAAGCTAGCCGAAACTACATCTTCTGGAATGAGTAAAGCGAAAATCAATACGCCCGCAGCTCCAATTGACGCAGCGACTATCCCGCGGCCTCCTTCCAAAAACCCAAAGGCTCGGCCCTGTTGATGCAAGCCTCCCCAATTGCGGGTGGCTTTAATCATGGCGGCCCAAAAAAGGAAGATGGTGGAAAAGCCCCAATAGCCATACAGTAATTGAAGGGTAAAAAAGGAGGGGAACTGCGCCATGATTAGACCGCCAGCGGCGGTCATCAACAGGGCGGTAGCCATCAGCTTTCGCGGGGGAAATCGGTCGGCGATTGCCCCACCAAAGAGGTAGGAAACTAGGGCGACGACCCCATAGATGGAATACAAACTTCCCAATTCGAAATTGCTGATTTCAAAAACAGCCAAAAAAGTGGGTCGGAAGATGCGTGCCAGTAAAAAGGGGAGTAAAAAAATGCCCTCTCCTGCGAGCATCAACAATACAATGCGAAAAATAGACGCGAGTTGGTCTTTAGATAAAGCGATAAGAATCAATTTAGTTTCCCTCAAGATAGGAAAACTTTTGGCAACGGTTT
>WTJP01000086.1:4739-6850 GCA_011526275.1 Candidatus Arcticimaribacter sp.
TCCCGCTTGTTCAGCCACCACCACCCGTATTTTTGGGTCGTCTATATAGGCCTTAAGGTCGTAGTAACTGATCTTTCCCTTTTTTAATTGCGGAGCAAAAGGCCGTTCATAGGCAATGAGTGCCTGCTCAAATTCGAGTAGCGTAGGGAGATCAGCTTGGGTCGCAGCTCGAACTTGTATGGAAGGAGGGGTTTGCAAGACAAATAATTTTTAGCCCAAGATACTGGGAAATCTTTAATCCTGAAGGATCATTTCTGCCGCTTTCTCTGCGATCATATAAACGGGTGCATTGGTGTTCCCAGATACAATTTTTGGCATAATGGAAGCATCGACCACACGCAGCTGCTCAAGTCCGTGAACCTTTAATTGCTCATCTACCACTGCCATGGAATCTTGCCCCATTTTACAGGTACCCACGGGGTGATAAACCGTTTCTAGGGTTTGCTTGATATGTTCCGTCAATGCTTTTTCACTGCTGTGAATTTCAGGGAAAGCTTGCGCTTTTTGGTGACGTTTTAAGACACTTTGTTCCAATACTTTTACGGCTATTTTCCCACCGTGAACCAGTTGAGGAAGGTCTTCTTCTTCCGACAAAAAATTGGGTTGTATCACCGGAGCGTCGGTCGCGTTGGGAGATTTAATGCGCACCGTTCCTCGACTCTTAGGATGCAAAAGGGTGGGGAGTATGGTATAGCCGTCCTCCCGAGGGAAGGTACTTAAATCATAGGCGTCATAAGCATAGGAATTCCCCATCCACATGGGGGAAAAATGGAATTGGAAATTGGGGGAAGCACCCTTGCGTTCTATATCGAAGAAGGCCATTCCTTCTAGCGGACCACTACAAAAGACTCCTTTGTTCTGTACAAAATAGTTCCACGCTGCTTTGAGTTGTGCTAGAGGAGGAAGATAGTGGTTGATGCCCTGCTGTTTTTTTGCAGCACAACTCACCGGATAAAACAAATGATCTTGCAGGTTTTCTCCTACACCTTTAAGCACATGAACCACTTCAACTCCAGCCTCTTTTAAGACCTTGGCCGGGCCAACCCCAGAGATTTGAAGCAACTGTGGCGAGTGAAAGGCCCCCGCTGAAAGGATAACTTCCTTCCCAGCTTTGGCGGTTTTGGTGTGTTTTCCTTGTTTAAAGTCAACGCCAACGGCTTTCTTTCCTTCAAAATTGATTTTGGTAACCTGCGCACGGGTGAGTACGGTGAGGTTCTCTCGTTTCAGCGCAGGTTTTAAAAATGCCACCGCCGCACTAGCGCGTTTTCCGTTTTCTATGGTACAGTGCACTAGACCAGCTCCTGTTTGCTCGGCAGCGTTGTAATCTTGGGTCGTTGGAATACGTTCTGCGGCACATGCCTGTATAAAGTCATCTACGAAGGGCGACTTAAAGCGGGTGGGTAAACTCACCGATAAAAGGCCGTCTTTCCCGTGGTAATGTTGGTCAACTTCTTCGAATTGTTGGTGTTTTTCAGATCGGATAAAATAGGGGAGTACCTCTTTGTAGCTCCAGCCTTTGTTTCCTAGTTCCGCCCACCCGTCATAATCGGCGCGGTTCCCACGCACATAGGCCATGGCGTTAGTCGAGCTACTACCGCCCAAGGTTTTCCCACGGGGGAGATAAATCTTTCGGTTATTAACATGGGCTTGTTCTTCGGTCCAAAAACCCCAATCGTCTTTGCTTTTGTGCAGTTTTCCATAGGCCCCTGGAATGTGGATATTGGGGTTGCGGTCGGGACCACCTGCTTCGAGTAATAACACCTTGTTTTTGGGGTTGGCTGAAAGGCGATTCGCCAAGACGCAGCCGGCAGAACCTGCTCCTACTACTATAAAATCATACTCCATACTATAACTATCGTCTGTGGTGATGTTGGAGCAGCATCTGTTTTCCCTAAGATACAATTATTTTTCTTCCCCAACCAAGGCGAGTCGCTTCCCTTGGGGACTCACCGCAATCCGACTAATCCCTTTGATTTCTTCTTCTTTGAATTGATGTAAAAGGCGCGGGGCTTGGTCAAAACCAACGGTAAAGAGGGCACTTCCTTGTCCGTATACTAGTGTCCCGTCAGGCAGCCATGCGTGATCTTGTACCCCTTCTGGGAGTACAAACA
>WTJP01000004.1 GCA_011526275.1 Candidatus Arcticimaribacter sp.
AAGACTTCGATGAGGCGATTGGTGAAATGGTGCAATTTGTAAAAGAAAACCCCAACACATTGTTAGTAGTAACCGCCGATCATGAAACGGGAGGTTTAGGACTATCTGCTGGGAATGTAAAGAATTTTACTCCAAAGGGCGGTTTTGTAACTGGCGGACATACTGCTAGTATGGTTCCTGTATTTGCTATGGGCGTTGGGGCAGAATCTTTCGCGGGTATATATGAAAACACCGCCATATTTGATAAAATGCTGGCGGTGCTCAATAAAAATTAAATCTGTGATTTATTTCGTGCGTGCTGCGTCAATTACGTTTTTACGGAATTTTGCGTCATCTTCGATGATTTCAAAGAAACTTTCAACAAACGTATAAGCTTCGCTAAACTCTTTCGGACTGTCAAAGTCAGCTTCATAGGTCTTCATCAAGTCAAACATGGCTTGCTTTTGACCCACAAACACATCTCTAACTTTAAAAAATTCCTCGTCCTTACGTTTGAATCCGCGGTACTTGCGATCACGAATATTTTTGATCCCCAAGGTTTCATTTACCACGGCATAACTTGGGTTGATGAATCCTGACATGTCAAAGTCATAAGGTAACGGAATGATTTTTTTACCAGCGTAGAGTAATTTCCCATTGTGTTGGTAAGCCACCGAGAAATCTGTGTTTCCAATCATGTATTGAAACATAGCGTTGCGAATAGAAGCATCACTGTCCATGGCCATGGGATGGATGTAGCGTTCGAACACCTGTCCGCCATGACGCTTTGCTACTTTTTTATCGTCTTCGATCAAAAAGGCGTTGATGGTTTCTGTTTCTGTTTTCTTTTTATTTTGATCGGTAAACTCAACCGATAAACGACGTGTTTTGAAGTGATAAGGTGTTACCAGTTCAAAAAGCTTGTACACCATCAGTTCTTTTAAGATGTTGTCGTTTTTGTCGCTTTGCTTTAAACAAGGAAGGACCAATTTCAACTTCTTTTGACCTTCAAAAACGGTTTCTTTGGTTTGCTTCTTCTTTAAATCCACTTTTACCGGTGGGTAGTAGCAAGTTGCACGTCTAAAGTTTCCTCTAGCGCGAATTCCAATCTCCATTTCTTTCCACTCTCCGTCTACTTTGTACTGGAAAGGAGTGTCGAAATAAATAGTGTCGTTGTTGCTTTTGCGCAATTTCTTGGGCGAGAATGCAATTTTCGCATCCATGCTACCAGTTTCGGCAAAAAGCCCTTTTTCTGCTTCCTGTGCGAACATTAATGAAGCGCAAAAGAATAGAGTAATGAATTGTTTCATATATTGCAATAGATATAATTAATAATCACTATAAAGTTAAAAATAATCTCCAAAGTGAATCAGTATTTCTCAATAATCAACCAGCGTACCTTATACACCATGATCATCTCCGTAGCAGTTCCCTACATCTGTTACAGTAAAAAAATAATTTACAATATCGACCTTACCCTCATCAGTATAGCTATAATTTTTCCTTTGGTTTTTGCTATTCGCGGTGCGTTTAGACGCCGTGAAAAGGCCTTGGAACACTTAAGTAAAACCAAAAGTGCACTCTTAGCAATTGAGTATTCTTTTATGGGGAGTAAAATGAATGATACTGAAAAAGCAGAAGGAATTCAAAAAACACATGCCATTACCGATCGCTTGGTAGAACATTTGGACGGGAGAACCCCTGAAAAAAATGAGCTCAATGCTGCCTTCCAAGACCTAATCGATTATATGGACAACAACACAGAAGCTGTGGGAAAAAGCGTTAAGCAAAAGGCCTACAGTTTTTTACAAAAAGTTCACGAAGGAATTGAAAACACCTTGGCGATTCACACCCACCGAACGCCCATTAGCTTGAAAGCCTACTGTAAAATTTTCATCTATATTTTCCCGTTGATCTACACGCCTACTATCATCAATAAAATTGGTCTTGAAAACCCAGAGTGGTTGACCTATTTTGTGGTAATCTTAAGTGAGTTTATTCTAATATCGCTTTACAATATTCAAGATGATATGGAATATCCTTTCGACCAACAAGGGCTTGATGATATCCGCTTAGACGACTTTCGCGCTAAAAAATAGAAGAGCGAAAGACAAACAATACCAATAATATAGTTCCGACAAGGAAGCAAGCGCAGCCGGTAAACAAACAACCGCTGAAAGCTTCTTTTCCTCTAATCATTTCCTCGCGCATGGGCTAATTTTGCATGGGTTCAAAGTAAACTCGTATGCTTTCCCAAAGGCGATAAATCAGTCCTATTGCTGTGAGCAAGAGGAGAAAAAACCGTATGATTTGTCGCTTTGAATAGTGCATATAAAAACAAAACCCCTGCAGTAGCAGAGGTTTTAAGTGCGGGTGAAGGGACTCGAACCCCCACGCCGTGAAGCACTAGATCCTAAATCTAGCGTGTCTACCAATTTCACCACACCCGCAGTTGGTTTTAGACGGGCACAAATATAGGTAAGTTTTTATAAAATTTATTTTTTACTTGCATAAAAACTCAAATCTTTGTGAGAAGCAACAAAAGCTATAATTATGGTTGAATTAACAGCAAACGAAAAAGAAAACTACCTCAACGAGTTAATTGAATTACTAAAAATCCCATCCATTAGTGCCGATAGCGCCTTCGCCAAAGATGTAGAAGCTGCGGCTGCTTGGGTAGCCAGTGCCTTAGAGAAAGCTGGAGCAGAAAAAGTAGAGATTGTTCCAACACCGGGTTACCCTATTGTGTATGGTGAGAAAATAATTGATCCTAATTTACCCACTGTTTTGGTCTATGGCCATTATGACGTTCAACCACCCGATCCGCTAGAACTTTGGGACAGTCCAGCTTTTGAACCAGTAATCAAGACAACCCCGCTGCATCCCGATGGTGCCATTTTTGCTCGAGGAGCATGCGATGACAAAGGGCAAATGTACATGCACATTAAAGCCTTTGAGTGGATGATGAAACACAACCAACTCCATTGTAACGTGAAGTTTATGATTGAAGGAGAAGAAGAAGTTGGAAGTGATAATTTGGAAGGTTTTATTCGCGAGCACAAAGACCGTTTGACCAGTGACGTGATTTTGATTTCAGACACCGGTATGATTAGTAACGAACAGCCGTCCATTACTACAGGGCTTCGTGGTTTGTCCTACATGGAAGTAACGGTTACTGGTCCTAACCGAGACTTACACTCTGGATTGTATGGAGGGGCAGTTGCTAATCCAATCAATATTTTAGCCCAGATGATTGCTTCACTTCAAGACGAGCAACAACGTATTACCATTCCTGGTTTTTATGACAAGGTGCTTGAACTTTCTAAGGAAGAACGTGCAGAGATGGCAAAAGCCCCCTTCGATTTAGAAGACTATAAAAAATCAATTGGCTTAAGTGATATTCACGGGGAAGAAGGCTATACAACTTCTGAACGTCAATCCATTCGCCCCACCTTAGACGTAAATGGAATTTGGGGCGGTTATACTGGCGAAGGAGCAAAAACGGTAATTCCGAGTAAAGCACACGCGAAAATCTCCATGCGTTTGGTTCCTAACCAAAACTGGGAAGAAATTGGGCAGCTATTTGAAAAACACTTTCAATCGATTGCCCCAAAAAGTGTTCATGTAGAGGTAACTACTCACCACGGTGGAACACCTTATGTGACTCCTATCGACAACATTGGCTACCGTGCTGCTCACAAAGCCTATGCAACGAGCTTTGGCGTTGAGCCTTTCCCACAACGCGGCGGAGGGAGTATTCCCATTGTACCGCTCTTTGAAGAAGTTTTAGGGGTGAAAAGTGTGCTCATGGGCTTTGGTTTAGACACCGATGCCATCCACTCTCCCAATGAACATTTTGGGCTCTTTAATTTCTACAAGGGGATTGAAACTATTCCGTTGTTTTACAAGAATTATGCAGCCTTAGCCAAAGAATAATCAAAGATTAAGCAAGAATAAATCGGAGGCAATTCCGTCGACCAAGAATTTCGCTTTTTTGGTCACTTTCACCACATCACCATCCCAATAAAGGTGCTGTACCATGAGGTGTTTCTCCACTTGCTCTTCAAAAAGTTGGGCAAATTTATCGCCAAACTGTTGCTGAATGTCATGTAACGCTACTCCTTCGGCGGTGCGGAGTCCTGTCATGACAAACTCGTTGTAGCGATCGATTTTTGTCAACTGCTCCCTTTCAAGGGGCAACTCTCCCGCATTGAGTTTATTGATGTACAATTTGTTATTCGAAAGGTTCCAACTGCGTTGGTTTTGATAATAACTGTGGGCCGAAGGTCCTATCCCCAAATAAGGTTTCCCTTGCCAATATGAAGTATTATTGACCGAACGAAAACCGGGGAAAGCAAAACTGGATAATTCATAATGATCGTACCCTTCCTCGGTTAAGGTCTCGACCAAATAATCAAATTGCTGAACGGTCATTTCCTCAGCTAATAGTTGCACTTGCTGCTCTTTCACCTGTTTTGCCAAGACTGTTTTTGGCTCCACCGTTAATGCATAACTCGAAATATGAGAGGGTTGAAAAGACAAAGCTGTGTTAATGTTCTTCTCCCAACTATCCATCGTACTTCCGGGAACGCCATAAATGAGGTCCAAGGAAAAATTAGCAAAATGCTGTTGTACACGTTCTAAAACGCTAAAGGCTTGTTCCGCATTGTGAGCGCGATTCATAGCACTTAATTCTTCGGGGATAAAGCTCTGTATGCCTACACTAAGCCGGTTTACACCTACCGCTTTTATCTGCTCGAAATAACCTTCGTAATAATCGTCGGGATTCATTTCGAGTGTAATTTCAGCTTGCTCATTCACTGTAAAATGATCTCGAACCGAGCTAATGAGATTTCCTATTTCCTCTGGGGAGAGCAAAGAAGGTGTCCCTCCGCCGAAATAAATACTGTTTAAAGGGGTTGCGGGCAATTCATTCGTTCTAAGACTCAGTTCTTTTTTCAAAGCTTCCATTAACTCAGCTTTGTGTTTTAGTGAGGTAGAGAAATGAAAGTTGCAATAATGACAGGCTTGTTTACAAAACGGAATATGGAAGTAAACCCCACTCATTTATTTGACTTTATTGGGGTTCTGAGTGACAAAAGCTTTCCAACCCGAGTATTGCTTTTGCTGTTGTGCTTTCCCTGAATTAAAAAAATGGCAAACTGCAGCCGCTAGACCATCGGTTGAATCTAAATTTTTAGGTAATTCTTTAAAGCGCAACAAGCTTTGTAGCATTTTAGCCACCTGTTCTTTGCTGGCGTTTCCATTGCCTGTAATGGCCATTTTAATTTTTTTTGGGGAATACTCGGTAATCGGGATCCCACGAGAAAGACCTGCAGCCATGGCTACCCCTTGCGCACGCCCCAACTTGAGCATGGATTGAACGTTCTTCCCAAAGAACGGAGCTTCAATAGCAATTTCATCGGGATGATAGTTGTCTATCAATTCGATGGTGCGTTCAAAGATCAGTTTTAACTTAAGGTAGTGATCACTGTATTTCGACAGCTGCAATTCATTGAGCTGAACCAACTGCATTTGTCCCTTCTTCACTTCGATCAAACCGAAACCCATGATGGTTGTTCCAGGATCGATGCCCAATATGATGCGTTCTGCCATTTTATTGTGGATTGGCAATCACACGAATAGGTAATTTTAATTGACTATCTACCTTTACCCCAACATTGGTTTTTGTGGCGGGTAATGCGGTGGGCAAACTTTCAATGGTTTCTTCTAAAAGTACGGACAACGATGGAATAGCGTCTAAAACAGTCGATGCATTTTCTATAGAAAGTAAGCTAATCTCCCCTTCTTTATCGATTTGAATTTCCAAAACGATTTCTTGGTCAATGGCTTGGTTGGAAACTAATTCCTGCGCATAGAGCGCGTTGTTTACCGTAGAAGAAATTGTGTTTTTAAAGCACGAAAAACGGTCTTCTTCCGCCTCATCTTGACAACTTTCAAAGCCCGGGGTTTGATCTTCATCTGACCATTGGGATGCTTTTTTAATTTGTTGTGGCGTATAGGTTGATGTGGAAAAATACTCACAGCCAACAAATAGAGAACTCAAAAGTAGTAGGTTGAAAAATAGAACAGGTGTCTTCATGGTCAGAAATTGAATTATTGTCTTAAATAGAAGTTTAAAGTTACGATTTTTTTTAATTTCAATGAGTGAAACCCCTTTAAGCTAAGCGCATGGATTTTGTTTTTGAAATAGTAGGATTCCTCTTTGTTTTACTGGGCATTGTTGGAAGTTTCTTGCCCGTGCTTCCCGGTCCTCTCACAGGATGGGTGGGTTTATTCCTCTTGCACCAAAGCGATCGTATTCCACAAGACAACACTTTTCTCCTTACAAGTTTTGCCATTGCATTGCTTGTATTTTTAATCGACTATGTGATTCCCGCCTTGGGAACAAAGAAATTTGGTGGCTCAAAAAAAGGAATTATTGGCTCGACCATTGGCTTGGTCATTGGTCTGCTCTTCTTAGGTCCATTTGGTATAATTGTTGGACCTTTTCTGGGGGCTTACAGTGGGGAACTGCTCAATAAAACCGAGCAAAAACAAGCCTTAAAAGCAGCACTTGGCTCCTTAATTGGGTTTTTAACAGGCGTGTTTTTAAAATTTGCTGTAGCCCTAGTGTTTTGTTTTTACTACATTAAAATATACACCACCCACCTCATCTAAAAAAAAGAAGCTTTCTTTTCGTAACCTTCAATCAAACCACAACACTATATTTATTTATGAAATTGTAATGGGTTAGGC
>WTJP01000134.1:0-3157 GCA_011526275.1 Candidatus Arcticimaribacter sp.
TCCAGTAAATCAGGGCGGAGGCGTTGGGTACGGGCTAGGGCTTGTTCTTCCCGCCAGCGGTCCACGGCGGGGGTATTGCCCGAGGTAAGGATTTCTGGGACTTCCCAGCCGTTGTAGTTGGCGGGTCGGGTATAGATAGGAGGGGCTAACAGTCCGTCTTGAAAACTGTCGCTTAAGGCAGAAGATTCATCGCCTAAAACCCCGGGGATCAAACGGATGATACTGTCGCAAAAAACCGCAGCGGCCAATTCCCCACCCGACAAAACAAAATCCCCAATAGAAATTTCACGGGTGATTAAATGGTCACGCACCCGCTGGTCCACGCCTTTGTAATGACCACACAACAAAATGATGTTCTCGTAGAGCGAGCATTGGTTGGCAATGGGTTGGTCGAGGGTTTCCCCGTCTGGCGTCATATAGATGACAGCGTCGTAGTCGCGTTCTTCTTTCAGTTGGCGAATGCACAAGTCCAGGGGTTCAATCATCATCACCATCCCGGCGCCTCCCCCATAGGGGTAATCGTCCACCTGCTTGTATTTGTTGCTGCTGTAATCGCGCGGATTGTGGAAGTGGATTTCTGCCTTCCCACCTTCCAAAGCGCGTTTTACGATAGAAGCCTCAAAGGGACTTTGCAGCAATTCCGGAAAAAGGGTGATGATATCGATGCGCATAACAGCTTTTTGCAAAAGTGCGGAAACTTCCCTCAAAAAAAAAGCTTTCCCGAAGGAAAGCCGTTTTTTAAGCCCTTATAGACGTAGGCGTATCTTCTCGCCCTCGGGCGTAATATAGCTGATCCACTGTACCGATCGGGGGGAATATTTCTTCAAATCTTCGATCGAGAAAACACGTTCTCCGTTGATGCTGGTAATGAGCGAGCCTTCTTCGATTTGCCCTTCAAAATAGGCTCCTGCGGCATCGACTAAAACTCCTTTCTCAATCCCAAACTCTTTTTTGTTTTCAGCACTTAAGTCCCGCAGGTTCATGCCCATAAACTGCGCCGTGACATTTTTGGCCAAACGCACCTTGATGTTGCGTTCTTCTCCGTCGCGGTTGATGAGAACAGTCACTTCATCTTCAGGGCGTTTGCTCTCCAAATAACCCGTTAGGTCCGAGAATTTTTTGATGGCTACTTTATCTACCGAGAGGATGATATCACCTTCGCGTATCCCGGCGGCTGCAGCGCCCATTCCTTCGATTACACTGCCCACAAAAAAGCCTTCATTCACGGGAATATTGTATTGCTCTTCAAAGCGTTCTTTAAACTCTGGACTAATGGCGCTGCCTTGTACCCCCAATAAACCTTTCTGGGTGGAACCGTATTCTACCAGGTCTTCAAACACCTTGCGGGCAATGTTACTGGGCACCGCGAAAGAATAGCCTTCGAAGCCGCCCGAGAAAGAGGTGATGGCCGTGTTGATACCAATGAGTTCTCCTTGGGTATTGACCAAGGCGCCACCGCTGTTCCCGCGGTTAACGGCTGCATCGGTTTGTAGAAACGATTGGTTTTTGTTGTCGCGGGCATTCAAATCGCGTGCTTTGGCGCTAATGATACCGGCGGTCACGGTAGAGTTTAAGTTAAAGGGATTCCCAATGGCCAAAACCCATTCCCCAATCCGGGTGGTGTCGGAATTTCCAAAGTAGAGGTAGGGGAGTTCCTCTTCGGTTTGGATTTTTAACACCGCAATATCGGTGTAAGGATCGGTCCCCACCAATTCGGCTACATAGCGCACATTGTCATTGGTGGTAACTTCGATTTTGGTCGCGTCTTCAATCACGTGGTTGTTGGTGATGATAAAACCGTCGGGAGAAACGATAACGCCCGATCCCATCCCCACACGTTCGCGGCTTCCTCCACGGCCATAGAAATATTCTAAGGGGGAAAAAGATTCCTCGGAAATAGCGGTGTTTTTTACGTGCACCACAGCATCGATACTTTTTTCAGCTGCTTTGACAAAGTCAGAGGGGGCGTTGTTCTCCCCGTTTAAATTGTAGGCATAAGCAGTGGGAAGCACCGGGGCTACAGGATCCACTTGCACTTTTTCTGGAGTAGGGCGAAAAAATAAAAACGAAAATAAGGTGAGGGTAGAACTCAATAGGGCTACGCCCACTAGGGATAGTAATTGCTTCATAGGGTACTTATTTTTTTCTCAAAATTAGAAAGTGTTCTTTGCTCTTGTGTTCCTTTAACGGGATTTTAACAGCTAAAAAAATCTTAAAAAAATGTACCTTCGTCCCATGCAATTTCGCTTTCACAAATACCAAGGAACAGGGAACGATTTTATCATGATCGACGACCGAGAGGAGTTTTTTCCGGCTGCTGATGTGGCCTTTATTGCCCGTTGTTGCGACCGTCGTTTTGGCATTGGTGCCGACGGTCTTATTTTGGTGCAAAACAGTACAGAAGCCGATTTTAAAATGGTGTATTTCAACGCCGACGGTCGTGAGAGTACCCTTTGTGGAAATGGAGCGCGCTGTACCGTAGCCTTTGCTGCTGTTTTGGGTATCATAGGAGAAACGACCCGCTTTTTAGCGGTGGACGGGCTGCATACCGCTCAATTGGTCGCGCATGAAGTAGTGGCCTTGCGCATGCACGATGTAAACGAATTGCAACGCTTTGAACAGCACTACTTTTTAGATACGGGTTCGCCTCATCATGTACAGGTGGTTGAAGATCTAAAGGCATTTCCTGTAGTAACGGAAGGCCGCCGTATTCGCCAAGGTGCTCCTTATTTTGAAGCGGGAAGCAACGTGAATTTTGTCGAGCAACTTGACGAAAGCACTTTTGCGATTCGCACCTATGAACGGGGCGTGGAAGACGAAACCCTTTCTTGCGGAACCGGAGCTACAGCCGTAGCCTTGGCCATGCACCACAGCGGAAAGACCCAAGCCCAACGGCTCAACATTCAGGTAGAAGGAGGTGCATTGACCCTTTCTTTTAAGGCCAACGAAAAAGGATATTCGGCCATTGACTTGGAGGGCCCTGCAGAATTTGTATTTGAAGGGACATGGGGGTAAACGAGCAGGCCTTACAGCTGCGGGCTTTAGAGCCCAGCGACCTCGATTTTCTCTATGCGCTTGAAAACGATCGCGCCTTATGGACCGTTTCCAATACCTTAGTTCCCTTTTCGGCTTATACCTTAAACGACTATATCGCCCA
>WTJP01000134.1:3257-8799 GCA_011526275.1 Candidatus Arcticimaribacter sp.
GGTTATCAACAATGCGGACTAAAAAAGGATTGGAATTTTTACCGCAACGCCTATCACGACGAACTTATATTTCAAAAAATTGCAGATGTATAGAAGAAAAATTGCTTTGGCCACGGTCTTGTTGATCGCAGCCGTCGGACTCTATTTTACCTACCTGTTTTATCGGGTGTTCTTCCTCCCGAATACGGCTTTTAACAACCCAACCTCCTATGTGTTTATCCCCACGGGAACCGATATGCCTGCCTTGCTAGATGAATTAGCACCGGTACTTAAATCCACCGATGATTTCCGCTTGGCAGCCGAAAAGAAAGGCTATGCTACACGCATCCGCGCAGGGAAATACGCCTTAAAACAAGGGATGAACAACAATGAAATCATCAATACACTAAGAGGTCGCTCGCTTCCTGTAAAGGTGACATTCAACAATATGGAGCGCATTGAAGACTTGGCAGGCCGCTTAGCTCAACAAGTAGAAGCCGATAGCCTTTCGCTATTAAAGCAATTCCTCGATCCAACATTTTTGGCTGAAAATGGATTCACGCCCGAAACGGCTTTGGCCATGTATATTCCCAACACCTACCAATTCTTTTGGAATGTAAGCCCAGCCGCACTTCAAAAACGTTTGTACAAGGAGTACCAGTATTTTTGGACCCCAAGACGTCGCAATTCCATCCAAAAAAGAGGCTTGACCTTAAACGAAGCCATGACCTTGGCTTCTATTGTTCAAAAGGAATCGGTTAAAGCCGACGAACGCCCGCTCATTGCACAGGTGTACATCAACCGTTTAAAGAAAGGCATGCGTTTACAAGCCGATCCTACCGTGGTTTACGCCCTAAAAAAAGCGCAGAACGATTTTTCCTTGGTTATTCGTCGCGTTTTGAACAAGGACTTAAAAATCAATTCTCCTTACAATACCTATAAAATCAAAGGCTTGCCTCCCGGGCCCATCGGGATGCCCGATATATCTGCTATTGATGCTGTGATTTTCCCTGAACCAGTTCCGCACGACTACCTTTATTTTGTCGCTGATCCTGAACGTCCGGGTTACCACAGTTTTTCTAAAACTTTACGGGAGCACAACCGCAAAGCCCGAGCGTATTACCGCTACTTAAATAAAAGGAAATTATATCGCTAGTTCTTTGTAAAACAGAAATATAGCTGGTCTTTTTTGCAGCTGTACTTCGGTATTTTTCCAGTCTTTCACCGCTGCGGTAAACACCCATTCAGTGGGAAGGGTGAGGTCGCAGGCTACGCTTAACATAGTAGCGGGAGAAAGCGTGCGCAATAGGTCGTTGAGGAATTGTTCGTTCCGGTAGGGAGTTTCTATAAAGAGTTGGGTTTGGTCTAGATCGCCAGAGCGTTTTTCCAGCTGTTTGATGGTGCGTAAGCGCTCTTTTTTATCGATGGGTAAATAGCCATTAAACGCAAAAGATTGTCCGTTCATACCAGAAGCCATCAAGGCCAAAAGCAGGGAAGAGGGTCCTACTAAAGGTTTTACTGTGTAGCCCATTTTATGCGCGCGTTTGACCATGACCGCACCGGGGTCGGCTACCCCAGGGCAACCAGCATCAGAAAGGAGTCCCATGGAATGTCCTGCGGCCATAGGGTCGAGGTAGTTTTGTAATTCCATTGGGTCGGTGAATTTATTGAGCGGATAAAGCACTAATTCGTCTTGCCGCTTTTGGGGAATAAGACGTTTGATGAACCGTCGTGCTTCCTTTTCGTTTTCTACGATGAAATGGGTGAGTGGCTCAATGGTCTTGCGAATCGTTAAGGGGAGTACCTCCATGGGGGCACTGTCTCCCAAGGTGCAGGGCAATACATAAAGGGTGGGCGTGCTTACTTTTTCCATGCGGCAATGATTTCACGGCAAGCCGTGTCGATTTTCTGGTACACTATCTCAAAGCCTTCCGCACCGCCGTAATAGGGGTCTTCCACTTCTTCTTCTCCGAGGATTAATGCTACTTTCGCGCGCTCTGCTTCGGTTCGAGCAAGCGAAAGCACATCGGCAAGGTTGCTGCGATCCATCACATAGATGTAATCAAAGGCATCAAAATCGTGCACAGTAAATTGTCGCGCGCGTTGTTGGCTGATATCGATACCGCGTTGTAGTGCAGTGGCTTGACTGCGACGGTCGGGAGAGTTCCCGCTGTGGTAGTTAGCCGTACCGGCCGAGTCTACACGGATATCAAAATCGGAGGAAAGCTGTTCAAAAATTCCATGGGCGAGGGGAGAACGGCAGATGTTGCCCAAGCAAACCATCAAAACATTTCCCGCCGACATAAAAGCTTACAAGCTGAGTTTCTTGTTGAGGTCGTCCACGTATTTGCGGAATTGCTTGTCGGTAAACGAAAGATTATCCACTGTTTTACAGGCATGAAGTACCGTAGCGTGGTCGCGTTTTCCTATTTGGGTACCAATGCTAGCGAGGGAAGCTTTGGTGAACTTTTTCGCAAAGTACATGGCCAGTTGACGCGCTTGAACAATGTGGCGTTTACGGGTTTTCGACTGCAGGGTTTCCACATCCATTTGGAAGTATTCTGAAACCACTTTTTGAATGTAGTCGATGCTGACCTCTCGCTTGGTATTCTTGACAAACTTTTCTACAATCTCTTTGGCCAAGTCAATGGTGACATCCATTTTATTGAAAGAAGATTGTGCAATGAGCGAGATGATTGCCCCTTCTAATTCGCGGATGTTACTCTTGATGTTTTTAGCGACGTATTCTATAATATCGTCGTCGATGACCACCCCATCGCGGTAAAGCTTGTTTTTTAAGATCGATATACGCGTCTCGTAGTTGGGTTGCTGCAACTCAGCAGAAAGTCCCCATTTAAAACGCGAGAGCAAGCGTTGTTCGATGTCTTGCATGTCCACCGGTGCTTTGTCGGAAGTCAAAATGACTTGCTTCCCGTTTTGGTGCAGGTGGTTGAAAATATGGAAGAAAACATCTTGTGTTCCCGATTTCCCGGAGAAGAATTGAACGTCGTCAATTATCAACACATCGATGATCTGGTAGAAATGAATAAAATCATTTCGGGTATTCTTTTTAACAGATTCTATGTACTGCTGGGTAAACTTTTCAGCAGAGATATAGAGGACCGTCTTTTCGGGGAACTTGTCTTTGATTTGCACCCCAATGGCGTGCGCCAAGTGCGTTTTCCCTAAACCAACATTTCCAAAAATCAAAAGTGGATTAAATGAAGTTCCTCCCGGTTTGTTCGCTACAGCAATTCCTGCAGAACGGGCCAAACGGTTAGAGTCTCCTTCTAAAAAGTTTTGAAAGTTGTAGTTGGGGTTGAGTTGTGATTCGATTTGTAGATTACGGATCCCCGGAATTACAAACGGATTTTTTAGTTGTGAATTGATGCTGCTCAGTGGGGCATCGACCTCTTGCGATTGAACTGCCGCCTGCTGGCTGCTGGGAATACTTTCCGTAAAAGGCTGTTTGTTCCCATAGGTGTTTTCCATTTTAATGACATAGACCAGTCGGGCGTTAGCTCCAAGTTCTTTGGTCAATGCAATCTTCAATAACTTCACATAGTGTTCTTCCAACCATTCGTAGAAGAATTTACTCGGCACCTGTATGCTCAAGGCATTTTCAGTAAGTTTTAGCGGAACAATGGGTTCAAACCAAGTTTTGTAGGCTTGTGGTTGAATGTTGTCCTTGATAAAGGCAAGACAATTATTCCATGAAGATTGGGCCGATTTTTGCATTAAAATGGCTAACTTATTGGTTTAAAATGGTTTTGTTTTTTGTTCTAGGAACACAACAAATATTGGTTAAAAAAAGTGAAAAAAAAAGCCGTTTTGCTATTGATTATAAAAAATATTTTCCTCAAATTATAGCCGCTACTTTGTTTAATATTTTACCCGAAAAAGTTGAAAATTCATTTTGTTTCCAGTCCCCTCGTCGTGCGTTATGGAGAAACCGACCAAATGGGGGTAGTGCATCACAGCAATTATCTACATTACTTTGAGGTAGCCCGTTTAGAATGGCTCACCCAACTTGGGGTGTCCTACAATAAAATGGAAGAAGAAGGGGTCATGATGCCCGTAATTTCGGCCCAAATAGAGTACAAGACGCCAGCCCGCTTTGAAGATCAATTGCGTATTAAGATTCATTTAGTCGATGTTCCTTTGGTGAAAATGACCTTCCGGTATGAAGTGGTCAATCAAAAAGATGAATTGGTGTGTACTGCTACTACCGTTTTGGCTTTTATGAATGCGGAAAACAGGCGCCCACACCGTTGCCCCGAAGCATTTAAAGAAGTTTTTGCCGCAGTATTGTAGTTAGGCCTTTCTTCAGGCTTTGCAACTGCGGGAGTTGAGGCGCTACTATCCCATCACCCAATTTTTTATCTGTAGCGAATATTCTCGCTTCATCCCACAATTCCGCTTGAATAAAATGGTCTAAGGTTTTTCTTCCTCCCTCGACCAGCACCGATTGTATATCGTTTTGGTATAGGTAATCGAGTACGCTTGGGAGATAGTGCGTTCGTTCAGCTTGAACTGTATTTAAAGTCAAATGATGGGTTTTGGTCGTTACATCAAAAACGCTGTACTGTTGATCTAAACGACCATTGGGGTCTAAAACTAGGCGAATGGGTTGCTTCCCATTTACCCAGCGTGCAGTGAGTTGGGGGTTATCGTCCACCACCGTTTGCGCCCCAACGGCGATGCTTTGCTCTTCTGTTCGCCATTGATGCACGAGGATTTGCTCCTCTTTTGTGCTTAAGAAAACAGGGGCTTGTTTGGTCCTGTCTGCTTTGTTTGGCGCTAAAAAGCCATCTTGACTTTGCGCCCACTTCAATACTATATAAGGACGCTTTTTTTGATGGAAACAGAAAAAACGTTTGTTGAGTGCGATGCATTCCTTCTCTAAGACACCCGAGATCACGTCAATGCCAGCAGACCGCAGGGTGGCAAGTCCTTTACCGCTCACTTGATCAAACGGATCGACACAGCCCACAATGACCTTAGGAATGTTGTGCTTTACGATGAGTTGAGAACAGGGTGGGGTTTTTCCAAAATGATTGCAGGGCTCTAGACTTACATAGATAGTGCTGTTCGCTAAAAGTGACTTATCTTTTACCGATGCGATGGCATTTACTTCGGCATGCGGCTCGCCCGCTTTTTTATGCCATCCTTCCCCGATGATCTCACCTTGGTGCACCACCACACTACCCACCATGGGATTAGGGTAGGTGTTGCCCAAGCCTTTTTGGGCTAAATCTATGCAGCGTTGCATATAAAATTCGTGTGAGCGTTCTGGTTGTTTCAAATGCTTTTGGAAAGTAGTAAATTAGCAAAAACAAAGGTAAGAAGATATGCTGAGCATTCGCGTGCTTCGTGAAGAAGATAACCCCGTTATCGCATCGGTCATTCGATCGGTATTAATTGAATTAGGGGTACCCAAAGTAGGAACAGCCTATGCCGATCCAGAACTCGACGCCCTCACCAGCGCTTACCAGGGGGAACGCTCCCGTTATTTTGTGGTGGAGCAGGAGGGGAGAGTAATCGGCGGTGCGGGTATAGCCCC
>WTJP01000134.1:8899-10549 GCA_011526275.1 Candidatus Arcticimaribacter sp.
GTGTCTAATCCCCCTTATGTTTTACCTTCAGAAAAGAAACAAATGCACGCCAATGTTTTACAACACGAACCTGATTTAGCGCTCTTTGTTCCTGAAGATGATCCTTTGTTGTTTTACACCGCTATTTTACGCAGTGCAAAGAAAGCACTGACGCCCAATGGGAGTGTGTATTTTGAAATCAATCCCCTTTGTTTGGATGCTTTGCTAGCCGCAGGAAAAAAGTTGGGCTTTGCTTATGCTGAAGTCAAAAAAGATATCTTTGAGAAAAATCGTTTTGTAAAATTTAGTTGCACCCTTTAAGATGACCATAAAAGAACGTATTGATCAATTACGCGAACAGCTCCATCGCTACAATTACGCCTACTATATAGAGGACAAAAGTTTGGTGAGTGACTTGGAATTTGATCAGTTGTTGAAAGAATTACAAGCGCTTGAACAGGCCCACCCCGAATTTGATGACCCAAATTCACCTAGCCAACGTGTGGGAGGAAACATCACCAAGAATTTCCCCACGGTAGTGCATGCCGAGCGCATGTATTCCCTCGACAACACCTATTCTCCCGAAGAGTTGGGAGATTGGATCAAGCGCATTGAAAAACGCTACGGTGCGACCATCAACGATTTCACCTGTGAATTAAAATTCGATGGTGCATCGATCAATATGACTTATGTCAATGGTGCTTTGGAAAAGGCGGTTACCCGAGGTGACGGTACCCAAGGCGATGAGGTCACTGCTAATGTAAAAACCATTAAGAATGTTCCCTTGCGCTTGCAGGGTGACTTTCCTGAACGTTTTGATATCCGGGGAGAAATTGTTCTTCCCTTAGCGGGCTTTAAGCAATTGAACGAAAAGCGAATAGCGGCGGGCGAAGAAGCCTATCGCAATCCGCGAAACACGGCTTCCGGCTCTTTAAAATTGCAAGACAGTGCTGAAACAGCTCAGCGTCCACTAGAATGTTATTTCTATGCGCTAGCAGGCGACTTAGCCTATGCCACTCATTGGGAGGGATTAACCAAAGCCCGATCTTGGGGGTTTACTGTACCCGAGAGTATGCAGCGGGTATCGACCTTGGAAGAAATGCTTAGCTACATTAATAATTGGGGAGAGCAAAGAGAAGATCTTCCTTTCGAGATCGATGGGGTGGTGATTAAAGTCAATTCCATAGCTGTTCAAGAACAATTAGGCTTTACCGCCAAGTCGCCGCGCTGGGCGATCTCTTATAAGTTTAAAGCCGAACAAGTGAGTACCCGCTTAAACTCGGTGAGTTATCAAGTGGGAAGAACAGGAGCAATCACACCAGTAGCAAACCTTGAACCTGTATTGCTTTCTGGGACGATAGTAAAGCGCGCTTCTCTTCACAATGCCGATCAAATTGAAAAACTCAACCTGCGGATAGGAGACTATGTTTATGTGGAAAAAGGAGGAGAAATCATTCCTAAAATCATGGGCTTTGACCCTGAACGCCGGGGAAATTTAAACGACGCTATTCAGTACATCGACCGTTGTCCAGATTGTGATTCGCCTTTAGAACGAATCGCGGGAGAAGCACAGCATTATTGCACCAACGAAGCCCATTGCCCGACGCAAATCATTGGGAAAATTCAACACTTTGTGGGAAGAAAAGCCATGGATATTGAAGGTATTGGTGG
>WTJP01000134.1:10649-21757 GCA_011526275.1 Candidatus Arcticimaribacter sp.
CGCTTCTTATGAAGACTTGCTGGCTGTGGATGATATTGGAGAAAAAATCGTTGAAAGCCTACAAAACTATTTTGCCGACCCAAATAAACGCCAAATGTTACAGGACTTACACGGTTTTGGACTTTCTTTTGAAGCAGCGACTGCGCAGCAAGCCTCCAGTATTCTCGCGGAAAAAACAATCGTCGTTTCCGGTGTTTTTGAGCGTTTATCGCGAAATGAATTAAAGCAACTTATCGAGGATAACGGGGGGAAAGTAGGGAGTTCTATCTCTAAAAAAACAACTTTTGTCCTTGCGGGTGCATCCATGGGGCCTGCCAAAAAACAAAAGGCGGAAGACTTTGGTATTCCGTTAATTTCTGAGGAAGATTTTCTTAAAATGTTATAATTAAAACATTCTTAAGTGAAATGAAACAATTTCTTTATTCCACTACTTTAGGAGAAATGACTTGCTTACATTTGCAAAAAAAATTAAGTGTTTAAATCATTCTGGCATCGTCGTGCAGCAAATAAAAGTTTGAGCGCTGCAGTGGTAGAAAAACGGCTCGATCGTCCTTTTACCATTAAACACGTGCGAGTAATATTAGATGCTTCGCTAGGGGTAGAGGAATCTTTCTTTACAAGCTTAGCAAAAGCTTTGAATATTCCGCCAGTGAATGTGTACACTTTTGTTTTTCCTGCAAAAAATGAAGTGGAGAAACAGTATGAACATTTTTTTAATCCTGAAGAGGTAAGTTTTTTCGGGAAATTTGAAGGAGAGTTGGCCTTAATGTGTGCCAAAGAAGTGGACCTTCAAATTCATTTTTTTGCCCATGAAGACCGCTACATGTCGTGGGTAGCCAGCAAGGCAAAAAACAAATTTAGTGTCGGCTTTAGCGGAGCCGATCAACGTATTAACGATTTGGTGTTCGATTTCGCCCCTTCATCAACCAACACCTTTTTGAAAGAATTAGTCAAGTATTTAACCATATTGGAAAAGTTGTAAGCATGAATGAATTAAAAGGAACCGGGGTGGCCATGATAACGCCATTTACCTCAAGTGGTGCGATAGATTATGCAGCTTTTCCCAAGCTTATTGACCACTACATTGACAGTGGAATCGATTACCTTGTGGTTTTGGGTACGACAGCAGAGACCGCAACCCTCTCAAAGCAAGAACAAACGGAAGTTGCTCGAAAGGTAGCGGAAATTAACGCTGGTCGTCTTCCGCTGGTTTTAGGGAAAGGCGGAAACAATACCCATGCTTTGGTGGAGGAAATACAAACCACCAATTTTGACGGCTACAGTGCGATTCTTTCTGTATGTCCCTACTACAATCGTCCAAATCAAGAGGGGATCTTTCAACACTTTAAAGCGGTAGCAGCAGCTTCACTACTCCCTGTGATCTTGTACAATGTTCCTTCACGAACTGGTGCCTCCATAGAAAACAACACCACCATTCGCTTGGCTCAGACGTGTGAAAATATTATTGGGATAAAAGACGCAAGTGCCGATTTAGTCGCTGGGAAAGAACTCATAGAAGTTTTAGGAGAAGGGTTTTTGGTTATTTCTGGCGATGATGCCACCGCACTTGATCTTGTGCTTTTGGGCGGCGTCGGAGTAATTTCGGTATTGGCAGGCGGAACGACGCGAGATTTTGTGGACATGATTCGTCTAGGCCAGCAAAATGAATACAACCAAGCCAAGGATATTCAGCGTAAACTGAATCCCTTAGTTGATTTAATTTTTGAAGAAGGGAATCCTACGGGTTTAAAAGCATTATTGAATAAATTGAGATATTGTGAAAACAGTTTACGTTTACCCCTGGTTCCTGCATCCAATCAATTGACTGCTGCGATTGAGCACAAGTTGGATGAATTCACAATTATTTCTTAAATCACCTTCTTTTCCTTTTTTTTCTAGGGCTTTACATTAGTTTCGTATTCCTATTATTTTAACTAAATTTGCCGCATGGGAAAATTCCTTCGTTTATTGGTGCTTTTTATGGGTGTGTTACTCGTAGGTACTTCGTGTAATGCCTACCAAAAAACCCTCAACAATCCCGATACTTCTGTTAAGTATAAAGCGGCAGAAGCCTATTACAACGCTGGAGAGTACCGAAGAGCCAACCGTCTTTTTGAGCAGATTTTACCTGCATACCGCGGAAAACCTCAGGCACAGCGTGTTATTTATTTCTTTGCGAACACCTATCTTCAAACGAAAGATTACTACCTAGCTGCCTACCAATTCGAGAGTTTTGTTAAGTCGTACCCTAAAAGCGAACGGGTGGAAGAAGTGTCTTTCCTTGCTGCCAAATGCTATTATATGCTTTCCCCGCGCTACAGTCTAGATCAAGCCAACACCAACGAGGCGCTAGATAAGCTGCAGATTTTTATCGATAATTACCCCAATTCGGAGTTTTTGCCCCAGGCTAATGCTTATGTACAAGAGTTACAGACTAAGATTGAAAAAAAGGATTTCGAAATCGCCAAGCAATACCACACCATTCGCGATTATAAAGCCGCCATTCGCGCTTTAGACAATTTTATTGCCTCCTATCCTGGAACTCCCTTTAGAGAAGATGCTTTGTATTACAAGTTTATCTCTTCTTTTGAGATTGCAACCAACAGTATTTACACCAAAAAATTAGAACGCCTTCGCGGTTTGGAAGACATTTATTCCACCTTATTGCGTTACTACCCTGAAACCCTTTTCTTAGACGATGTAGACAAGAAAATGGAACAGGTTAGAAAAGAAATTAGTACACTAGAACAACCCACTACTACAGCAAAATAAAACGATATGACGAAGTACAGAGAATCCAAAGCACCTGCCTCAACAGCCACCTATGACCGCAATCAGGTGGAAGGAGAAACGCAAAACATTTATGAGGCAATTTCGATTATTGCTAAACGCTCTGCGCAAATCAATCTCGACATCAAAAAAGAGTTGCACGAAAAACTAGACGAGTTTGCTACGCACAACGACAGTCTAGAAGAAATCTTTGAAAACAAAGAGCAAATCGAGGTGTCTAAATTCTATGAGAGCTTGCCAAAGCCTCATGCACTTGCAGTTGAAGAGTGGTTAAACGATCGCGTTTACCACCGCAATACTGAAGAATAAACACAGCATGTCCATGCTTCGCGGCAAAAAAGTACTCCTAGGCGTTACGGGCGGAATAGCTGCCTACAAAGCGCCTTTGATTGTACGCTTGCTCATCAAGGAAGGGGCAGAGGTAAAGGTAGTCACTACCCCCGCTGCACTCGACTTTGTAACGCCGCTCACTTTATCGACTTTAAGTCAACACCCTGTTCACTCCACCTTTACTGCTGAAACAGCTGGAGAGGATCATCCCTCATGGAACAATCATGTGGAATTAGCCCTTTGGGCCGATTTATTTTTGATTGCCCCAGCGACCTCCAATACGCTGTCGTCGATGGCGCACGCCCGTTGCAATAATTTATTGTTGGCCTGCTACCTCTCTGCGCAATGCCCAGTTTTTATTGCTCCTGCGATGGATTTAGACATGTACGCCCATCCAGCCAACCAAGCCAATATGGCCAAGCTCACCGAATACGGAAATGTTATCTTTCCTGCTCAAGAAGGGTTTTTGGCTAGCGGACTAGAGGGGAAGGGAAGAATGATGGAGCCAGAACAGATAATTGATCAGCTTCAAGCCCATCTGGCCAATACTGCACCATTGCAAGGGAAAACCGTTTTAATCACCGCAGGGCCAACCTACGAAGCCATCGATCCTGTTCGCTTCATTGGAAATCATTCCTCCGGGAAAATGGGATTTGCTTTGGCAGAAGAAGCCACTTCTCTTGGGGCGAAGGTCATTTTAATTTCAGGGCCCACAGCACAATCAACTGAAAACAGCGGGATTCAAGTGGTTGAGGTCGTATCGGCTGATGATATGTATCAAGCTGTTTTTGAGCACTACGCCACAGTGGATATCGCCATAGCCGCAGCTGCTGTTGCCGATTTTAAGCCGGAAAACAAAGCGCAACAAAAAATAAAAAAACAAGGGGGACTTCCCGAAATCACCCTTGTGCCTACCCAAGATATATTAGCTGAAATGGGGCGCCAAAAGCAAGATCAATTCCTCCTTGGGTTCGCCTTAGAAACCGAGAATGAAGAGGAAAATGCTATGGCCAAATGTCAAAAGAAACAGCTCGACGCCATCGTCTTGAATTCCCTCAACGACAAAGGGGCCGGTTTTGGAGGAGATAAAAATAAGATTACCTTTATTGACAAGTCGGGCGAAAAAACAGCTTTTGATTTAAAGTCTAAAGCAGCTGTAGCCCGAGATATTTTTGATCAGATAATTCGATTGAGGTGAAACGTTTTCTCCTACTTACTTTTCTTTTGACGCAGCAGCTCACTGCACAAGTAATTGATTGCCAGTTTGTAGTCAATGCCGATCTGGTGAATCAAACCAATCAGCAGATTTTTGAAACCCTACAACAATCCCTCAATGAATTCATCAATGCCAAAGCTTGGACCGATGAAAATGTGGACAATAAGGAAAAGGTAAAGTGCAGCATGGTACTCAACCTCACGGCCTATAACGGGGCACAGTTTGAGGGGACCTTGCAAGTGCAAGTGGAGCGTCCTGTGTACCAAACCAACTACAATTCTCCTGTCTTTAATTTTTTAGATAAGGACGTGGTCTTTACCTATCAAGAGTACCAGCCCTTGTTTTACAATCCAGCGACTTATGAGTCGAATTTAATTTCACTCATCAGTTTTTATGTTTTTGTCGCCTTGGGGGTTGAGGCCGATTCGTTCGCCCTGCGCAGTGGAACCCCCTACTTTAAAGAAGCACAGCAAATTCTCACCCTGGCCCAACAGAATAACCTTAAAGGATGGAATCAAGCCGATGGAACCCGCAACCGCTTTTGGCTAATCGATACCCTAAATTCGAACACTTTTCGCGAGTATAGAAGTGCGCTTTACAATTACCACCGAAGAGGTATGGACCAAATGGCAACAAATCCTCGTGAAGCCAAACAAGCGATTATGCTGTCGTTGAACGAGTTCAATGCCTTGTTCAATCGTCGCCCAAACGCTCTACTCATTCAAACTTTTTTTGACGCCAAGGCCGATGAAATTGTAGATATTTTCTCGGCAGGACCCGAAGTGGATTTTTCCGATACCCTAGCGACGCTCAATAAAGTGGCTCCCTTCTTTGGTCCGCAATGGAAGCAGATTAAATAGTCGTTTTTCTTTGCCTTTGCCACTTACGGCTAGTATATTTGAACAGGTTTATTCAAGCTTATTTCTGTGTTAACTGAACTCACCATAGCCAACTTTGCCTTAATCGACCACTTGGAAGTCAATTTCTCCAAGGGAATGACCAGTATCACCGGAGAAACGGGAGCAGGGAAGTCTATTTTATTGGGAGGTTTGGCACTAGTGTTAGGGAAAAGGGCCGATTTATCTACTTTAAAAGATAAATCGAAGAAGTGCTTTGTCGATGCCACTTTTTCCATCAGTGCCTATCAGTTGCAAGAATTTTTCGAGTCGGTTGATCTCGACTATGAGCCCATCACCACCATACGGCGTGAAATTATTCCTTCGGGTAAATCCAGGGCATTCATTAACGATACCCCCGTTACGCTAGACGTGTTACAACAATTGGGTGAGCGGCTCATTGATATCCACTCGCAGCACCAAACCCTTTCACTAACACAGGAAGACTATCAATTAACAGTACTCGATGCTCTAGCGGGAAATGAAGCGAATTTATCCACCTATCAAAACCTGCGAACAAACTACCTTGAACTAAAGCGCGAAATTGAGGAACTAGCAACCCAAAAAGAAAGCCTAGAACAAGAACACGACTACAATAGTTTTTTACTTGAAGAGCTTTTAAAAGCTCCTTTAACAGAAGGGATAATGGAGCAATTGGAGGAAGAAATTCAACAACTGAGCCATGTAGAAGAGATTGAAATGCAACTCGCCAAAGCTGTTCAAATTTTAGATGAAGAGCAAATGGGAGTTCAAGTTCAACTGAACGAAGTGAAAGCAGGTCTCAATAAAATTGATGCACTTGGGGAACAATACGCTCAACTCAACGAGCGCATGGAAAGTATACGCATTGAGTTGAATGATTTGAGTGCAGAGCTGACCCGAGCATTAGAGCAACTCGAAGCCAATCCTGCCCGCTTGGAAGAAGTCAACGGACAATATCAATTGCTCAACGATTTATTGAAGAAGCATCATGTATCTACCGTGGAAGAATTGCAAGCCAAACGGGATGAATTGGAAGGGAAAGTGTTAAAGACCGCTAACCTAGACGAGACCTTAAATAAGCTAAAAAGCCAATTGCTCACTACCGAACAAAAACTGCAAGAGAGCAGCCAATTGTTACGTGAAAAGCGAGAAGAAGTTATTCCAAGCTTTACCGACCAAATGACAAAAATTCTTGCTTTGGTGGGGATGCCCAACGCTCGTTTTCAGTTGGATTTAGTCCCAACGGAAGATTATCTCCTCCATGGAAGAGAGCAATTAAACTTTGCTTTTTCTGCCAACAAAGGCTCTGATTTTGGTTCCCTTAAAAAAGTAGCATCGGGGGGAGAATTATCGCGTATTATGCTCGCTGTTAAAGCCATCCTATCGCAATACAAAACCCTGCCGTCTATTATTTTCGATGAAATCGACACGGGCGTATCGGGAGAAGTTGCGCACAAAATGGGGGAAATCATGCAGCATATGGGGAATTATATGCAGGTCATAACCATTACCCACTTGCCGCAAGTAGCGGCTAAAGGTGCCCACCATTTCAAAGTTTTCAAAGAAACCCATTCGGGCAGCACCTTTACCCAGTTGCGAAAACTTTCCGAAGCACACCGCATTGAAGAAATCGCTCAAATGCTCTCTGGAGAAGTCCTCACCGAGAGTGCTTTACAACACGCTAAAGAGTTGTTGAATTAGCGTATATTTACACCGTCATTTTAAACCAATTGAGATATGTCCCACCAATTACTTCAAGGGAAAAAAGGAATTATTTTTGGCGCACTTGATAGCCAATCCATCGCCTGGAAAACAGCAGAAAGTGTACATGCACAAGGCGGAGAAATCGTTTTAACCAACGCTCCAGTTGCCCTGCGCATGGGAACCATTAACGAATTAGGAGAAAAAGTAAATGCTCCTGTGATACCAGCAGATGCTACCTCGCTTAAAGACTTGGAAAGCCTTGTCGACCAAGCTATGGAACATTTTGGAGGTAAGCTCGACTTTGTTTTGCATTCCATTGGAATGTCGGTCAATGTTAGAAAAGGCAAGCATTACACCGCTCTAAACCACGACTGGATGACCAAGGGTTGGGATGTTTCAGCCGTATCATTTCATAAATTATTACAAACCCTCTACGCTAAAGATGCGATGAACGAGTGGGGGAGTATTGTTGCCTTGAGTTATATTGCGGCTCAGCGTACCTTCCCGAATTACAACGACATGGCCGATAATAAAGCCTATTTGGAATCCATTGCCCGTAGTTTTGGTTATTATATGGGGAAAGACAAAAAGGTTCGCGTCAACACCATTTCGCAGTCGCCTACCATGACCACTGCAGGTCAAGGCGTAAAAGGCTTGGACGGTTTCTTGACCTATGCCGAAAAAACATCGCCTTTGGGTAATGCAACCGCGAGTGAATGTGCCGACTATACCGTTATGCTATTCTCTGACTTCACCCGTAAAGTAACCATGCAGAATTTATTTCACGATGGTGGTTTCTCGAATACTGGAGTTAGTCAGGAAGTAATCGACGCCCTACAGTAAACTAAATGAAATGAAGAAAGAACCTGCCTTGATACAGTCGTTGCAAAAAGCATCGATGGACAAAGGGCGATCACGGTTCTTTCTTGTGTTTCTTTTGCTTTCTTTCTTTTTTTGGTTCATTGCGAAGTTTTCGAAAACCTATACTGAGGTCATCGCCTTTCAGCTTTCTTTTCGCAACACTCCCGTGGCTATTGTCCCACAAATTGGCCCGCCTTTAGAAGTAGAAACCACGCTCAGTGCTACCGGTTTTCAGTTTTTGTATTATCGCTTTATCGATAAAGAGTTAGCGGTAGATCTTGGAGAAGCCAGCTTTGAGGGAGGTAAAGCAAGTGTGCAATTGGCTGCACAGTTTCAAGAATTGCAAGAGCAGTTGTTGGGCGATACGCAAATTGTAAATTACTTTCCCACCGTCATTGAATTTGATTATGAACGGCAATTGACTAAACGTCTTCCTGTTCTTCCACCGTCTTTGGATCTTGCCCTAGGGTATACGGCTGTTCAAGTTAAATTTCAGCCCGACAGTATTGAAGTACTCGGTCCAGAGAAGGAGTTAAGTGCTTTAAAGGCGGTACAAGCGATTTACGTAAACAACACTAAAATACAAAGTAGTTTTACAACCAAGGTAAACATTGCTCAGCTTGGAGAGGATCTTGTCTTAGAGACTAATCAAGTAGGCATGGAGGTGAGTGTGGATCGCTTTTCAGAAGAATCTTTCCGCCTACCGGTTGCACTTAAAAACGCACCTTTCAACCAAGTGTTTAAATTTTTTCCTGCACAGTTGCTCATCACTTTTTCTGCCCCTTTACAAGACTTGAAGAACATTACCCCAGAAGATTTTAGCATAGGTGTGGATTACACTAGTTTAAATGCACAAGAGAACCGTGCTACCCTTAAAGTGTTTCAAGCTCCAGAACGGGTGCAAAACTTACGATGGCAACCCAAAACGGTGGAATATTTAATTCGTCAATAGCATGCCAAAAATCATTGGACTTACCGGAGGAATTGGCAGTGGAAAATCACGGGTGGTAGCGCTTTTTAACACCTTAGGTGTTCCCTGTTATATAGCTGACGTTGAGGCAAAAAGACTCATGAATAATCAGCCGGAAGTCAAAGCAGCGATTGTCGATCTTTTTGGGGAACAAGCTTATGTTGAGGGAGATTTAAACCGCAGTTACCTGAGTCAAATTGTTTTTGCTAATCCTGAAAAATTGAAGGCATTGAACGCTATTGTGCATCCTGCAGTAGCCAAAGACTTTTCTGTTTGGGTGGAACAACAAAAGGCTCCTTTTGTAATCAAAGAAGTCGCCATATTGTTTGAAACAGGAGGATACAAAAATGTGGACAAAACCGTCCTGATTACCGCGCCAGAGACCATAAGAATAGAGCGGGTAATGCTTCGCGATGGTGTAACAGCCGAAGAAGTAAAAGCCCGTATGCGCAACCAATGGACCGATGCCCAACGCGAACCGCTAGCAGACTTTGTCATTGATAATATCAATTGGGAGGAAACAGCTGAGGAAGTAAAGAAATTATATCACACCCTTAGTTCGCTTTAGCGGAGCATTAACAAAGCATTAGTACATTGCTATTCATTAATTTCTCACCTTTGTAAAGCTATATTTCCAAGCGTCGATGAAAAAGTCCTACTTTTTGGCATTAATGACCTTTATGATACTCTCGGTAGGAGGGATTATCCTAATTCAATGGTATTTTATTTACACGGCGATAGACAACCGAGAGGAGGAATTTTCCATGGCGGTAAAAGCCTCTTTAAGTGCAGTGGCCAATGAAATACAAGAGAACGAGCTTGAGCACTACATTGAAACGTTTGAAAACCTCACCGATTCCATCGCAAAACCCAGTAGTTCTCAGCTAGGGAACTATTTTATGTTCTATGATAGCGATGATGAATCTAACCTTTCTTCTTTATTTACGTTTGGGATACTCCAAGAAGATTACAATATCCCTTTAGCAGGAGACGATAGTGGATCAACAAAATTAACCGACCTTAAAGGAATTGCCACCACGCGTATTTTTAAAGAGGCCTTCGATCGCGAAAATCGCCGTTCTTTTTCCACCGAAAGATTTCAACGTATAGAGCGAATCAATTCCATCGACCGTGCCACCTTTGCTTCTTTCTTTTTCAACATGGCCAATACTTTTCCAATCCATAAACGCTTGGACACCTATGAATTGACCGGGATGCTGGAAGAAGAATTTACCACCCGAAACATCGATACTCCTTTTGAATTTGTCATCTTAAGCGATGGCTTAGCAACTAAAGTGAGTTCCAATAACTACAGGGAAGTTAAATCTGGCCCACAGTATAATATTCCCATTTTTGTCGACAATGAGGGGGCAAGTGCCTATGATTTGATCGTTTCCTTCCCCGAAAAAAATAGCTTTGTGCTTTCTTCCATAATTGGGGTGGCGAGTTTATCGTTTATTCTCACCTTGCTCATTGTTATTTTGTGTGGGATTTCCCTCTATCAAATCCTACAGCAAAAGAAAATCTCTGAGATTAAGTCCGACTTCATCAACAATATGTCGCATGAGTTTAAAACCCCCATCGCGACCATTAATTTAGCCATCGACGCTATTGAAAACCCCATCAACATCAAAGACGAGAAAAAAGTGAGTCGTTATTTGAAAATGATGCGGGAAGAGAACAAACGCATGCAAGATCAAGTGGAAACGGTTTTGATGATTTCTCAACTCGAAAGGGGTACTACCCCTATGGAGTTGTCACCTATCGACGTCCACGAAGTGGTCGAAGAAGCCATTAGCCATGTAGCACTTATCGTGCAGAACCGCGCTGGAATGATTTACAAGCATTTAGATGCTTCTTTTTCAAATATTAGTGGAAATAAAAACCACCTCACCAATGTCATTACCAATCTTTTAGACAATGCGATTAAATACTCTGAAGGTTCCCCCATTATCGAGGTGCGCACTTGGAGCGAAGAAAAAGACATCGCCATCGAAGTTAAGGATCAAGGCATGGGGATGGATGCCGAAACCCTACAACTGATTTTTGAAAAATTCTACCGCGAGCAAGGCGGGAATGTTCACAATATTAAGGGGCACGGTTTGGGCCTGTCTTACGTAAAAAAAATAGTCCATTTATTGAATGGCACAATTCATGTTAAAAGCAAAAAGGACAAAGGATCGACCTTTACCATTCGATTCCCTTTGACCGAAGTTTAACCGCAAAACCCAAATGAAATGAAAATGAATAGCAGACGTATTTTATTGGTGGAAGACGACCCCAATTTCGGAAGTATATTAAAAGAGTATTTAATCATCAATGGCTATCATGTTACCCTGGCTAAAAACGGAATTGAAGG
>WTJP01000134.1:21857-25268 GCA_011526275.1 Candidatus Arcticimaribacter sp.
CTCAATAAGATTTGGCGCGATGATAACTATTTTACGTCTCGTTCCATGGACGTCTATATTGCAAAGCTGCGCAAATACTTAAAGCAAGACGACAAAGTAGAAATCCTGAATATTCACGGTGAAGGTTTCCGTTTGGTGGTAGGCGCCTAAGCCTTATTCCTTGGATGAAATGCCTGTAAACTTTTCGATAGATGTTGGGTGTCCACGTGCATATACACTTCTGTGGTGGTGATGTTTTCGTGTCCCATCATAAGCTGAATGGAGCGTAAATCAGCACCGTTTTCTAAAAGATGGGTAGCGAAAGAATGACGAAAGGTGTGCGGACTCACTTTCTTTTGAATCCCTGCATTTTCAGCGACTCTTCGCACGATGGTAAAGATCATCGCTCGGGTGAGTTGTCGTCCGTTTTTATTGAGGAAAACAATGTCTTGGTGTCCCTTTTTTACCGGTACATGTACACGAATCTCTTCGATATAAACACGGAGCTTTTGAGCGCTAATTTTCCCAAGGGGCACCAATCGCTGTTTGTTTCCTTTTCCTGTAATTAAAACCAAGCCTTCATCAAAGTGGAGGTCAGAGATTTTGAGCTCAATGAGTTCGCTTACCCGCAAACCACTGCCGTAAAGGGTTTCCAAAATAGTAAGGTTGCGGTAGCCAAGCGGGCTACTCAAATCAATGGAATCCAGCATTTTGTCGATTTCTTTGACCGAGAGGACGTCGGGTAATTTTCTACCAATCTTTGGAGCTTCGATTAAATCCATGGGGGAATCTTCTCTGTAGCCTTCAAAAATGAGAAAATTAAAAAAGCTCTTTAAACCTGAAATCTGTCGCGCCTGCGAACGCGCATTGACTTGCTTAGCCAATTGATATACATAGGTTTGGGTGTCCTGCTTACTGCAATTTTCAGGGGTGAGTTGTGGGTTGTATTCCTCGATATAGGCAATGAATGCTTTTATGTCGTAAGCGTAGCTGGTTATCGAATTTTCCGAGAGGCCACGCTCTAAACGTAGGTAGGTTGTGTAATCGTCAAGGGCAGCTTTCCAACGCATTTTAAAGGGCTACTTTTAATCCTTTACGCGCGATTTGAAATCCGTTTGCTTGAACGGTTTTAACCGCAGTACTGTTCTCATTTAACAGCGGATTGGTGTGGTTAAAGTGAATGAAGTACACCTTCTTTTTGTCTTCGGGCGATAAACCGCTAAAGCGTTCCATACTTTCAACCACAAAAGGGTGGGGGATGGCGTTCATGTCCCGGTTGGGAAGCTCACTTCCGTCGTAAAAGGTAGCATCCAGAAAAGCATAATCCACCTTTTTTATGAGTTCTTCAATACTGGTTTCCCAGCGTTCCCATTTATCAATATCGGGAATAAAAAGTGCCGTTTTGTTCGGCCCAATGATGGTGTAACCTACTGTTTCAGAATATTCATCACGGTGGGGAACGGTAAAGGGGACTATTTTTAGGTTTTCGCTTAAAGTTAAAGCAGCTGTGGTTAGTGTATTCAGCGCGATATTATTTTCGCTCACCAGCTGCTCCCACGGGCCATTGGTTTCAAGGTATTCCCTCATTTTTGGGAAGCTGTACACCGGGATGTTTTTCCCTCCTAAGGCTTCCTTCCCCAAAAACATCAAACCACTGTAATGCCCAATATGGGCATGGGTTAAAAAGACGCCATCCAATTGACTTGTTCCACCTGCTTGTGCTAAATCGTGCAATTGTTGCCCTATATCGGGGGTAGCTTCAAAAAGGTAATGACTGTCGTGTTTTTGGTCAATTACCCCAAGGGCCACTACTGCTTCTTTTTCTCCCGTTTTCCATCGCATTTTACAGCAACTTTTCTCACAGCCAATTTGAGGTGCTCCAGCGTCTTGAGCAGTACCCAACACGACCAGTTCTAGCTGTGCTTGTGCAAAAAAGCTACAAAAGAGCAGGACAAAAAAGAACTTTCGATACTTCATCTAAAAAGGCAATTCAGCTGGAAAAGAAATGGCCAATGCACCCTCGGTTAACTCGTCTAAACGCAATTTCTTTAAGGGTGCGTATTCCTCGGAAGCATAAAATTCAAAAGCGTCTTTTCCCGAGGCAAACTCGATTAAGACCGTCCAATTTCCGTCTTCCTTGCCTTCTACGGTGACCCCGTTTTCAGTAGCGGCCAAGAGTTTCCCATTGTATTTATCGAGTACATCTAAAAAAGGAACGCCATAGCGCTTTTTGTAGTCGTCAAAATCCTTCACCTTCATTCGTCCAAAGGAATACACTTTATTTGCCATTTTTCTATCGTTTATTTTTTATGAAGATAAGTATTCTGGCTTTGATGTGCCCGACCAATACAAGTCATTTTTTTGCTGTATTTTTACGGCATGAAAATCAGCATCATCAACGGTCCTAATCTCAACCTTTTGGGTACACGCGAACCCAGTATCTATGGCGCACAAACCTTTGTAGATTATCTCGATACACTAAAGGAGCAGTTTCCCCAGGTGGAGTTTGACTACTTTCAATCCAATATCGAAGGAGAATTGATTGATGAATTGCACCGCGTAGGTTTCTCAGCCGATGGAATTATCCTAAATGCCGCTGCCTATACCCACACTTCAGTTGGCTTGGGCGATGCCATCAAGGCCATTGATACAAGCGTTATCGAAGTGCATATCTCCAACACCTTTGCACGAGAGGATTTTCGTCATACTTCCTACATTACGCCCAACGCCAAGGGATTGATTTTAGGCTTTGGTTTAGCTTCCTACCGTTTAGCCGTGGAGAGTTTTCTCAACGCCTAATCCACGCAATTAGTGCAAATACCAGTCCTAGCCCTAGGCCTAGGCTTCCAAAAATAAGGGGCATACCCCACAGGGCATTTAAGGCCAAAAAACTTCCTCGATTGATCCCCGTGAGGATTAGATCGTGGACGAAGCCGCCAATTCCATAAAGGTATCCAAGAGCAAAACCGAGCAGTAGTCCCAGACTCAGTGGTATTTTACAGTAGGTCCATAGATTTTTCATCAGGTTTGTTTTAGGGGATTCGCAGTGTTTTAGGACAGGAACTTTTGAATGGCTTTGGCCACAGCTTCTGGCTGTTCGTCGCAGATGAAATGTCCTCCTTCCAGGTAAGTAACATCGACTTGCTCTTCAAAGGCATCTTCCATTTGGTGGAGGAATTCTTTTATAATCACTGGGTCAAGCACGCCGTGAATGAGGTGGGTGGGGACCGTTATTTTTTTGTCCAGGTAATTCAACCAGCGTTTGCGGTCTGCCGGAATAGATCGATATAAATTAGCCCCAGTTGTGATGGTGTTCGGGATTTGATAGCAACGCGTATATTCCGCTATGGCATCCTCGGGAATCGGGCGGCTAATCCCCCTACTAAAGAAACGAATCCAAACGTCTTCTTTCCCCTCGAGTAAAGCTTCTGG
>WTJP01000032.1 GCA_011526275.1 Candidatus Arcticimaribacter sp.
ATTTCAATTGCATTAATCCTGCTTCAAATACAGCAAATAAACCCACCGGGCCAGCACCAATAATTATAATGTCAGTTTTTATCATTTTTCAATAACAATTTAGTTCTTTTATTCATTTCAATCACTTTGGATTCAAAGTCTCCTTTAAGTGTTTCTCTATAGTTGCGTAATGTGTCGAGTAATTCGTCAATCTCATCAGGCAAAATACGTTCTAAAAATTGTCTAATTCGCTTGGCCAATGTGGGTGATTTCCCGTTGGTAGAAATACCAATTTTTAAATTCCCTTTGGTCACAATGCCTCCCATATAAAAATCACAAAGTTCGGGAGTATCGGCCACATTTGCTAATATTTGCCTTCTGTTACAGGCTTCTTTGACCTTTCTGTTCACTTCAGGACTATCAGTTGTGGCAATGACAATTTTTTTTCTGTGTAGGTCTTCCAAACAGAATTTACGCTGAATAACATGGACGGGCTTATCTTTAATAAAGTTGAGCGTTTCTTCTCGAATAAATGGAGCAACAAGCGTTACGTTGGCATGGGGAGAAGATTTAAATAAAAATTCCATTTTTTCAAGGGCCACATAGCCTCCGCCCACAATTAAAAACTCTAATTCGTGCGCTTTTAGAAAAATGGGATATAGCGGATTTAACTCACCCACAACTTCGATTTTAGATTTTTATATTGCGTAACTACATCGGTAACTCCTAAGCCAAAAATTATGTTGGCGGGATTATCAATTTGATGTTCTCTTTGTTGGTCTAGAATATTTTCTAGTGTTCCTACAATTACTTTCTCGTTTTTTGTGGTGCCATTTTGAATGATGGCGACCGGGTAATTTGCTGCCTTGTGTTTCGAAAATTCTCGAATGATTTGGGCCAGAAATCGCATTCCCATCAACACAATTACCGTGGCATCGGTTTTTGCCGCAAGCGGGATATCCTTAGAGATTTTCCCGTCTTGGGTGTGCCCCGTGGTGATCCAAATACTCTCGTTTGTTCCTCTTCGTGTGAGTGGAATTTGGTGTTGTGCAGCTATTCCTGCATAAGACGATATTCCAGGGATAACAGCGGTTTCAATATTGAAAAGCGAAGCGTATGCCAACTCTTCAGCGGCTCTTCCAAAAACCATTGGGTCACCCCCTTTTAATCGAACCACTCTTTTTCCTTCCAAGGCATAGGTGACTAAAAGTGTATTTATTTCGTCTTGTGTTTTCTTGGTGAAGCCTCTTCGTTTTCCAACAAAAACTTTTACTGCTAGAGGATTGTATTCTAATAATTTAGGATTAATTAGAGCGTCATAGAGAATAACTTCTGCATTCTGAATGGCTTTTAGTCCTTTAATGGTTAAAAGTTCTGGATCCCCTGGTCCAGCTCCAACTAATAAAATATTTCCCTGATTATTGTTGTGCACTGCGTTCTTTTTTAACCCAAGCAATAAAAGATTGTGTTTCTTTAATAAAGCTTTTGGCGAATTCTACATCGGGTTTAACAGAAGTAAACGCATCAATTCCCGCTTTAAAAGTCGTCCCTGTTTCTGCGTTGAAATGAGGGAATTCTACATCAAAACTATTGATGATTGAAGCGTGACTGTTGGTTTTTGCTTCTTTCGCTGTAAGCAAAGCTTTGGCGGCTCTTACTCTAGCGTTATAGGCATGATACACAGCATCGTTCAATCGGTTTTCTTTTAAACCATTTAAAGCCCAAGAATAAGCTTCTTCAGCCTCAAAAATTAGGGTTTGAATCAAATCGATGGTTACACCAGCACATTCACCAATTCCAATAGCTTTCTCGTATTTTGCTTCATTTCCCCAGTCGATAAAGTCCTCAGGCTGAAGCTGGTCTGTATCGCTGTAGTGTTTTAAGTTTTGGTAAAAGTAATCTTTGGTTTTACGGTCATAGTAACCAAAGAAGTCTTCTGTTTCCAGCTTGTTTTGTTCAAAATCGTTCAATATCCAACGCAATACCAAGGGGGTTTTTTTAGCGGGTACCTTGAGCACTTTGTCGGCGAATCTTCCGTCTCCATTCCCTAGAACACCTCCTCCCAACAAGATTTGTGTGGCAGGTGCAATATTTCCATTGGCCTTAAGGGTCATTCCCTGAAATCCTATGTGTGCAAGTGTGTGTTGTCCACAAGCATTCATGCATCCACTAATTCGAATGTTTAGATTGTGTTTGTCGATGAACTGGCTGAATTCCGTCTCGATGACTTTTTGTAGTTCATTGGCCAATCCATAACTGCTGGCAATTCCAAGATTACAGGTGTCTGTTCCAGGGCATGCTACAATATCATTTGTTTTTTGAAAACCAATGCGATCGAACCCTAAGGTTTGTAAGGCGAGGTATAATGCGGGTAAATGTTCTTCTTTTACATCGCGTAATAGAACGCTTTGCGTGATAGTAAAACGGTTATCATTTTGAGTAAACTGTTCAATCAATTCAGCTAGTGCACGTGCTTTAGCCGTAGGAATATCACCTGTTTTGACTGGGATTCCAACACTCCAATATCCCGCTTGCTTTTGTTTAGAAGCATTGATTTCTTTCCATCGTTTAAAAGTTTCATTGGCTGTTATATCCACTTCACTTCCACGATAAAGTGGAGCAGCTAAGACCCGCTTTTTGTCTTCTATTGGATAGCTTTGGTTGGTGATGGAATTTTTTTCTTGTTCAACTAATTCCAAGAAAGTAGCTAGCCCTAAATCTTTAACCAAAAACTTTAATCGCGCTTTATTGCGTTTGTTGCGTTCCCCCATTCGATCGAAAAGGCGAATAATAGCTTCACTGTAAGGAATGATTTCATCGGTTGATAAAAAGGAAAACACTTTTTGTGAAGGCATTGGTTGAGAACCGATACCACCTCCAATCATGAGTTGAAAACCTCTTTCTCCGTTTTTTATTTTTGGGATAAAGCCTAAATCATGAATGAAGGTTAAGGCTTCGTCACTTTCACTACTGGAGAAAGCTACTTTAATTTTTCTTCCCATGTCTTGACAAATGGGATTACGTAAAAAGTAACTAAAAAAGGCTTCTGCATAGGGGGTAACATCAAAAGGTTCTTGTGGGTCTACCCCAGCCGTTGCAGCAGCGGTTACATTTCTCACCGTATTTCCACAGGCTTCTCGAAGTGTAATTTGATCCTTCTCCAGCTCTGCCCACAGTTGAGGCGTTCTTTCTAATTCAACATAGTGTAACTGTATATCTTGACGCGTGGTAATATGGAGGTTTCCACTCCCATATTCATCGGCAACATAAGCTATTTTTCGAAGTTGATTAGCCGTAAACCTTCCCATAGGAAGTTTGATGCGCACCATTTGAACTCCTTGTTGGCGCTGGCCATATACTCCTCGCGCAAGGCGTAAGCTTCTAAATTTTTCTTCATCAATCGAATTGTTTTTAAAAGCAAATATTTTTTGCTCTAATTCGATGATGTCTTTTTCCACTATGGGATTCTCGATTTCTGTTCTAAAGCTTTGCATAGTTATTGGATAAAACCGACGGCAGCGGTATTATTTGTTTGTGGATCAATTAAAATAAATCGACCAATTTGGTTATTGTCTTTGTAAGGAGTTCCTAAAATGGGTTCGGATAGTCTTAAACTACTCGTCCCAATATCGTTTAAGTTAAAAGCAGTTGCATCTTCTGCACTTGGAGTTAGTTTGGTTTGAACTAAATGCACTCCTTGTTGTAAAAGGTATTTTTGGGCTAGGTTTAAGGGTTGATTTTGCATCCAGCAAAGCGTAGCGCTAATCTGCTTTGTTTTCTCAATTCTCTCTTCCCCCTTGGTGCTTAGGATACTTGATCCCCTTGATAAATCAATTTCGTCTTCTAGAATAATGGTGGCATTTTCTTGCTCATGCAAGGTGTTTATTGCTGTACCATAGCGATCTATTTGTTTTATTTTTGACTTTAATCCTGAAGGGAAGACCGTAATTTCATCCCCAACATTAAATTGTCCGCTGTTGACTTTTCCCGCAAACCCTCTGTAGTCGTGATGCTCTTTTAATTGAGGACGTATTACCCATTGAATTTGGAAAACATTTTCATCTCGTTGCGGTAAATCTAACGTAATGGTTTCAATAAGATCGAGTAAAGCCAATCCCTCATACCAAGGCGTGTTTTTGGATACACTAACTATATTGTCGCCTTTTAATGCAGAAATAGGCAAGAGGTGAATTTTGCTTTTAGCCTCTTGGGTTAGTTGTTGAATGTCTTTTTCTATGCTTTGAAATTTAGTCAAGTCATAGTCAATCAAGTCCATTTTATTGACAACAAAAATCAGATTGGAAATCCCTAAAAGTTGTAATATTTTGACGTGCCTTTCGGTTTGTTCAAGCACTCCTTTTCGCGCATCAATCAAGACGATAGCTACGTCAGCATTGGAAGCGCCGGTAATCATGTTTCTTGTATATTCAACATGCCCTGGTGCATCGGCTATAATGAACCTTCGTTTTTTTGTGGTAAAATAGATGTTGGAAACATCGATTGTTATCCCTTGTTC
The DNA here is from genome assembly GCA_011526275.1 of Candidatus Arcticimaribacter sp. GTDB lineage: Bacteria > Bacteroidota > Bacteroidia > Flavobacteriales > Flavobacteriaceae > Arcticimaribacter. Next base: position 4,496 of record WTJP01000032.1, read on the forward strand.
TCTTTCGGTCAAAAGCCCATCGGTGGCCAATGAAAAATCGATATAGTCGATCCCTTTGCTTTTACTTTTCTGAACAATATGATCGAGTTGATCATCCTTGAGGGAATTTGTTTCAAAAAGCAAACGACCAATCAGACTTGATTTCCCATCGTCAACACTACCTGCGGTTACAATACGTAATAATTCCATGTTTAAATAAGTTAAAAGTACCCTACTTTTTTGCGTTCTTCCATTGCTCCTTCAGATCGTTTGTCATCCATTCTGGCCCCGCGTTCTGAAAAAGAAGAAGACTTAATCTCATCCACGATTTCATCGATGGTATTTGCATCCGAGAGTACTGCAGCAGTACACGAAATATCGCCTACGGTTCTAAATCGAACGGTTTTGTTTTCGATTTTCTCTTTTTCAATTAAATGGAAGCTACAGGTAGGCAGCCACTGCCCGTCACGTTGATAAACATCTCTCTTGTGGGAAAAATAAATGCTGGGTAACTCCAGTTTTTCTTGCTTAATATATTCCCAAACATCCAATTCAGTCCAATTGCTGATAGGGAATGCTCTAACGTTTTCACCGCTGTGAATTCTTCCGTTAAGTAAATCGAATAATTCAGGACGTTGAAGCTTTTCGTTCCATTGTCCAAAATCATCTCGGACAGAAAAAATGCGTTCTTTTGCTCTAGCTTTCTCTTCGTCTCTTCGCGCTCCACCAATACAGGCATCAAATTTGTGTTTTTCGATAGCGTCTAAAAGCGTAACGGTTTGCAAGCTGTTTCGACTGGGATATTTGCCTTTTTCTTCCAACACTTTCCCGGCGTCGATACTGTCTTGAACATATCCAACCTCAAGATGAGCTTGGTATTTTTCCATTAAGTAATCTCGGTGATCTAGCGTTTCCTGAAAATTATGTCCTGTATCTATGTGTAAAAGCGGAAAGGGGATTTTCCCTGGATAAAAGGCTTTTGAACATAAATGCAGTAATACAATTGAATCTTTTCCACCAGAGAAAAGTAGCGCAGGTTGGTTAAACTGTCCCGCAACTTCTCTAATGATGTAGATTGCTTCTTCTTCTAATTGTTTTAACGTATTCATTTTTTATTGATGAAGTCCACATTCTTTTTTGCTGTTCTCCCACCACCATCGTCCAGAGCGAATGTCTTCCCCCTCTTCTAGGGCACGGGTGCAGGGTTGGCAACCAATGCTAGGGAAGTTCTTTTTGTGAAGACTGTTCTGGGGTACACTGTTTTCCTCTAGATAGGTTTCCACTTCTTCAAGTGTCCAGCGCACTAGTGGGTTGAATTTGATTAGTCCAAACGAAGTGTCGTATTGAAATAAATCGAAGTCTTTTCGGAAATAACTTTGCCCCCCTCTAAGTCCAGTAATCCAAACATCAACATTACTCAGTGCTCTTTGTAAAGGGTCAATTTTTCGTATTCCACAGCATTCTTTTCTGTTTTCTACGGAATCGTAAAAACTAAATGGTCCTTTGTTGGACAATAAAGCTTCTACTTTTTTTGTGTCCGGGAAATAGGGGGTAATTTTCTTGTTGTATTTTTTTACGGTGCGATGATATACCTCATAGGTTTCTTCAAACAGACGCCCAGTGTCTAGGGTAAAAACCTCAATGGGATAGTTGTTCTTGAAAATTAGATCGGTGATAACTTGATCTTCCTGCCCAAAAGAGGTAGAAAAGGCCAAGCGCCCAAGGTCTAGCTGGATAAGTAGATCAAAGGTTTCGGCTAACGATTTACCTTGAAAACGATCATTCAATTCTTGTATAAATTCTCTTTCCATATCAACTGTTTTTGCCCCAACGGATGGTGTTCCAGGTTCGCTCGTGAAAAAAATACAAGACCATTTTAGAAATCAATTCTATGCCTCCAATGGTCAAGGCTTCATTTACTCTATCCGTAATCAAATAAGCAATCACTACAGTGTCTAGGGTACCAATAACACGCCAAGAGATTGTCTTGAGCAGACTTCTTTTTAAAGTCTCCTGCTTAGGCTTAGCCACTCTTTTTTGTAATATTAAATCTGTAACCATAAAATTTAAATCTTATTGAACCTATCAGTTTAGTATAGAATAAAAATTAAAATAGGGCCTTCAGTATTGAAGGCCCTATTGATTAATTAAAATGCTTGTTTTAAGTCTGCTTTAAGATCTTCAAGATCCTCTAATCCAACGGAAAGAC
>WTJP01000007.1 GCA_011526275.1 Candidatus Arcticimaribacter sp.
AGTATTTTAAGCTTAACGCAATCTGACAGTGACGCGATTGTTTCAGTAAATGATGTTGTTTCGATTACAGCTGTGTTTTCCGACTCGGTTCCCACCACGCCAACCCTAAGCTTAACCGCTAGTGACACCTATGCCAATGCCTATGTTGATTTGGTGCAAAATCAAGTAATGACGGCAGTAGACACCTCTACTTGGGTGTACATATGGACCGTGGCTTCGACCCAAACCTATGACGATATTACCGCAACTGTATCCATTAGCACACAGTCGGCAAGTCTAACCAATAGCCTCACTTTTGTCTTGGACAATAATCCTCCAGGAATTAGTGACCTCATCTACTTGTCTTCCAGTAAACAAATTGAAGTTGGATTCAATGAGCGTGTTTTTGGAGATGCTTCTGCTACACAGTCCATCACCGTCGATCATTTTAAATTTAGCCTAAGTGGTGGAAGTGCTGAATTGAGCTCTGCTGCTCCGTTGAGCATAACCAGCAGTGGAACAAATTATCTATTGGAAGTAGGTTTGGATGGATTTAGCGACGGGAATGAGCAACTCACATTAACGACTTCCAGTTCTATTTATGATATCGTTGGAAATGAATTCACTATTGAAAATGATAGTTACCAACTCGATTTAATCGATGATATACGACCAAGTGTGCAATCCAGCGAACTGCGTTTTGACAATTCATCCATTCAATTGGAATTTAGTGAAGTTTTGGTAGCCTCTTCCCTTATTAATTTCGATAGCAGTACGGCCAGTTCTACCCAAATCAATATTCCTACAAAAACAACAGCAACCTCAAGTTGGGAACCGTGGATACATAGCTTTAACCTAGCAGTTCCCAATGGATATATCGTCTCAAAAGTGAAATTTGTGTTTGATGCTATGGACCAAGGCTGGGGAGGTACCAACGCTAATGCGACCATCAAGCTAAACAACACGCAATTGGGGAAAGCCAAACTCACCCACAGTTTTCAAAGCTTTGAGTTGGAAAAGAGTGGAAACTTCCCCGACTTCAACTACAATGGCAATAATGAGCTGAAGTTCTATTTTATGGGTTGGCCCGGTTGGAGTTCTACGACCAAAAATGGGGTGCTCACGGTCTATTATTCTCCTGTAGACATTAATGCAAATGATTTTGCTTTAAGCATGAGTGGTGGTAGTGCTAGCCTTTCCGCTGGAACTCCTTCATCAATCACCGTGAGTGGCACCCAAATTAGTTTGGGCGTTCCTCTACAAGGCACCCCCAACGGGAACGAAACTTTACAACTAAGTTTAGTTGAAAATGCACTTTTTGACTTTGCTGGTAACGTGGTGTCTCCCACTACAATTGACTTTAGCCTTTTCGACAAAGAGGCCTCAACCATAGTCACCACCACATTGAGCGACACCAATACTCAGGTCTTAGTTACCTTTTCAGAAGAACTCAACACCTTTGCCAATTGGAATAACGGGGAACCCAACGATATGGGGACCGAAAACCACGCTCACTTAACAGGTGGGGGTACATTCAACGACCATCGTCTCAATCAACAGTTCCCGTCTTTAATCGAAATTAACAGTACCGTTACCACCTTGTCGAACTACCTTTATGTTGGGACATTTGGGGGACACAGTTACTTTAAACTGAATACTTCCTACACCTGGGAAAATGCAAAGGCTCATGTAGACGAAAACGGTGGATATCTCGCCATCGTTAGTTCGGAAGCTGAAAAAGAATTTTTGAAAAACCAATCTCTCGGTGATGTTTGGATTGGGTTATACCAAGACCTAAACGACCCCAATTACAGCGAACCAAGTGGGGGATGGAAATGGGTTAACGGAGCCTATGCTGCCATGGACGGAATCAATTCAGCGTCTTTTTCTCTTTCAATTCAAGGAGGAACAGCGAGTTTAACCACTAGCCTTCCAACCAACATTACCGCATTGAATAGCCTCACCTATGCTATTGAACTTCCGCTCGATGGAACAGCTTCGGGGGAGGAAATTGTAACGGTCAACATCGTTAGTAACACCCTAATGGATCTCGAGGGTAACTTTGTTTCGAATCAACAAAGCAATAATAGTGTACAATTAAAAGATACTACCGCTCCAATTATCGTTCTCAGCGACGATCAAAATGATATCAACCTAGCTGGAAACGATCAAGTGGTAATCAAGGCCACCTCCTCTGAACCCTTGGCCACAGCTCCGCTATTGATTTTCTCCAATCAAACAACAGCAACATTAAGTACCACAGCATCAGCTACCCAATGGGAATATACCTGGACCGTTCCTGTCGAATTTAATGGTACAGTGAGTATTACCGTTGAAGGAGTCGATGTAGATAACAATGCAAATACCCTGTTATCTTCCTTAACCTATATTGTCGATAATGAAGGCCCTAGTGCTAGTTTGGAATCAAATCAAGAAAATAGCTACTTAAAAGCAGGAGAAAGCATAGTAGTTACAGCTACTTTTAGCGAAGATCTATCGGGGGCTTGTACCCTTGATATCGCTAACGATCTCACCAGCACACAAGTGAATATGAGCGCTGTGAGTTCTTCCGTTTGGACCGTAGCGTGGGCCATCCCTTCCAATTGGAATGAAGGGAATTTTCACCTAAAAATAGGAACGGCAAATGACCTTGCCGGAAACACCTACAGCGGGACAGCGAGTGAACACTTTGTTTATGACACTACTTCCCCTACCCTTGAACTCGAATGGGACAAAGATTCAAATTTCTTTAAAGGAGGAGAAACCATTACGTTTACGGCTAGCTTTAGTGAAGAAATTACGCAAGCACCCACCTTTGCGCTAAGTGGGGTTACTACTGCTGCATTTTCTGCCACCAACAGTAACACAAGCTGGAAATATGCATTGGTCGTGCCGCAGGGAATCAACACTACCGCAAGCCTAACCATTACGGCCGAAGACCCTGCTGGAAATGGTTTAGTCTATGCCCATTCCAATGCTTTTGAAATTGATAGCAGTGCACCCATCTTAAACGAAATGGTCTTAGCGGAAGACAACAGTAGTCTTAAATTAAGTTTCAGTGAAGCGGTATTCAATAGTTCACTGGTATCCTCTACCCTAGCAAGCGATACATTCTCTTTTAGCATGAGTGGAGGATCTCTAACGGCAAATGACATCACCATTGCAGAGCAAACAGTAGATGGAACAACCGTTACCCTAAATTTAGCACTAGCACAGACTGCTGTTGGAGGAGAAATAATTCAACTCAACATCAAACCCAATAGTCTGTTTGACCAAGCCGGAAATGCTGTAGCGAGCCAACAAAGCACCAACAGTCTATCGTTGTTTGACACTACACCGCCCCAACTGCTTGAAACCAGTTTAATCGACCAAAGTACTCTTCGTCTTGTGTTTGACGAAATTCCCTACCCCAACGGAAACGCTTCTTCTACTTTAACCAAAGTGATGTTTAGCTTGAGCTCGAGTCTTGTTTCCAGTACAGCGGTAAATCCTGCGGCAGACGCCTTAGAACAAGACGGAAAAGAGATAAAGCTAAGCTTTACGCTTAATGGCCCAAGTCAAGCGGGAGAAGAATTAATTGTGCAACTAGCCGCTTCCATAATGGACAGTAGTGGTAACAGCACTTCCACCTTATCGCAAAACAACCGCATTAACTTAATCTTGGACCAAGACCTCGATGGTGTTCCAGATGAAAACGATTTATGCCCTAACAGTCCTGTGGGTGAAACTGTAGATGAAAATGGTTGTGCTGAAAGTCAAAGAGATGACGATGAAGACGGAGTAGCCAATGGAATTGATGAATGCCCTGAAACGCCAGAAGGGGAAACCGTCGACGAAAAAGGCTGTTCTGCATTACAACGTGATCCAGATCAAGACGGAGTAGAATTTCCGCTAGACGAATGTCCAGAAACGCCACTTGGACAATTGGTAGACGAAAAAGGGTGTGGGATTCAAGATCAAGACGAAGATTTAGATGGTGTTCCCAATGAATTGGATGAATGTCCTGAAACGCCATTGAATGAAGTGGTAGACGAAAAAGGCTGCGCTCTTATCCAAATTGATGCTGATTTAGATGGTATTCCCAACGAACAAGACGAATGCCCTGAAACGCCTTTTGGACTAATTGTAGATGAAAAAGGGTGTAGTCAACAGGAAGCCGAAATCAAAGAAGAACAAGCAGATGACGATCAAGATGGGGTAATCAATTTATTGGATCGTTGCCCAGATACCCTTCCAAATATTGAAGTAGACGAAACAGGCTGTAGCAAGGAAGCAGCACTCATCATCGAAGAAAAAGACAGTGATTTTGATGGGGTATTGAACGAAGACGATCTGTGTCCAGGCACTGAAAAAGGAGTTGAAGTAAACGCCTTTGGTTGTCCGCTTTCTGAAATTGATTCCGATTACGATAAAATTAGCGATGACCTAGATCGCTGTCCCAATACACCCATAGGAGAAAGCGTTGATGAATTTGGGTGTTCCTTAAGCCAAAAGGAAAACGATTTGGATTTAGATGGGGTACCTAACGAAATTGATCGTTGCCAAGAAACCCCTTTCGGGGAAGAGGTAGACGAGTTGGGCTGTTCTACTAGCCAACGTGATAACGACTTAGATTTAGACGGTATCCCCAACGATAGTGATGTTTGTCCAGCGACCCCATTAGAAGAAGTAGTAGACGATAAAGGTTGTGCACTATCGCAATTGGACGATGATCTAGACGGAGTTCCCAACGGTATTGACCGCTGTAGTGAGACGCCAGTGGGTGAAAAAGTAGATGCTTTTGGATGTTCGGAAAATCAACTCGATACTGATGATGACAACGATGGCGTGAAGAACAGTCTTGATAAGTGTCCCAACACACCCGAAGGAGTTGCTACCGATGAAAACGGCTGTCCTTTTAAAGCTGCCAAAATATATGGCCAAAGCTTTGAGCAAATTGAAAACAAACGCGATGATGATGTTTCGAACATAAAAATCCTCTTGGGAGAAATTAAAGTCGAAGACACCAACAAAAGCGTAAATGCTTTTGACAACACCGTTAGCTTGAGCATAAGCGCTGGTGAAGATGCTGGACTATTTACCCTTGAAGGTAGAGAATTGTTCTTGGTTGGAGGACTCGATTATGAAGAAAAAACAAGTCATCGTTTTACATTAGAAGCTGTTAATGATAAAGGAATTACAAGCACACAAGAGATCGTTTTACAAGTACTTGATATACCGAATTCAGTTTCAAGAACGAGTTACAATATTCTCGTATTCAATGTGAGAAACGAAGAATCTGGAAGTAAAGTGAGTCACACCCGCTATTTCAATCCAAAAGCAGAGCGTGGCGTAGGGAAATGGAAAATTAAGAAGAAGATCGTAGGCGGGAATGATGCTGGTTTATTTGAAATAAAAACGGAAGTCCTCACCGATGGTAAATCGGAAGTGTACCAAGACTATCTCGACTTTATCACCCCACCAGATTATGAAAATCCTATGGACCATAATCGGGATAATATTTATGAAGTAGATGTCATCAATATCAATACGGAAGATGGCGATTCTACCCAACCCATTCCAGTAACCCAAACCAATATTGTCGTTCCAGAAAATTCCCCTACTACCATACAGTTGCAATCGGTGCCTGCCGCCCCAACCGATGATACAGATGGGGATGGTATCAATGATATTTTAGACAACAGTCCTTTTGTTGCTAACCCTGACCAAGCCGATACTGATGGAGACGGTGTGGGCGATGTAACCGATGATGCCGACCATGATGGGGTTTGGAATCCTTTTGATGAGTGTAACAACACCCCTTACGACACCTTAGTAGATGCCAAAGGTTGCCCTATTTTCTATCTTTCACCAACGAGTTTCAACATAACAACCCAAGAAAAGTGCGCTGGTGAGAACAGCATTGTAGTCCTTTTCGATGAACCCAGTTATCAATACCACATCGAATTGGATGGAGTTCAATTGAACAGCTCCCCTATTGCAACGAACAATTGGGAAGTAGAAAATTTATCTACGGGGACTTATGAGGTATGTATTACGGTAGATGGTCAAACCCCTGAAACATTTGAACGCTGTTACACGGTCAACATTACCGATCCTCAACCCTTGAGTGTTTATGGAAAAACCTCCTCCAGCGGAAAAACAGTTCAGTATAGCTTAAAAGGTGGGGAAGTTTACACCATTACCCATAATGGAAATTCATTCCAAACCGATGAAAGTAAGGTTGCCTTAGATCTAACCGACGGTATCAATTACATCCAAATCACCACGGGAATTGAATGTCAAGGGATATTCGAAGAACAAATTTTCACATCCGCTCAGGTTTATGTGAGTCCCATGCCATTTACCGACCAATTAACTATTTTTGTTGGCGGTTTAGACAACGACCTAAACCTCGAACTATATACATCAAACGGACGATTAATTGAACGTCACCAGAAACAACTTCGCAACGGGAATCGAACCCTTTCGCTTAATACAACCCATTTGAAACCGGGGAGCTATGTTTTAAAAACCATAGGGAAAACAACGCTTACCTCTGAATTAATCATCAAAGAATAATT
>WTJP01000067.1 GCA_011526275.1 Candidatus Arcticimaribacter sp.
TCGCCATAGGTTTCTTCTTTTGAAAGAATCACATTCACGGCATCGCGTCCGTCGTTTACCTCATTTAAAAGGTTGGGCAGGTCCTTGTAGGCATCGGGTCCTACGACCATGTCCACAATTTTTTCTTCTTCGAGGAATTTGTGTTTTAAGCGTTCGGCCATGCACCCCAATACCCCAACTTTCATGTTGGGATTGGTCTTTTTCACCGCATTGAATTTCTCCAAGCGTTTGCGCACGGTGAGTTCTGCTTTTTCACGGATAGAGCAGGTGTTGACCAAAATCAGGTCTGCAGTATCCATCGTGGGGGTAGTGTGATACCCTTCTTTAGCTAGGATGGAAGCCACCACTTCGCTGTCAGAGAAATTCATTTGACAACCGTAGGATTCGATATACACCGATTTGTCTTGCTTCCCGCTTATTCCCCCATTGTCAATCACTACACCATCGGTGGCAGGAGTTATTTTTTTCGACAGACTTTCTTCCATTAGTTTGTTTAAATAAATGATGCTTTAGGTTCAACCCCAATGCAAAAACAATACAAAAGTAAGGAATTACCGCCATTTTGTCATGTTTTCTTTTCCTGTCCTTTTTTGTCTATTTTTTGCTTAGAGGAGTGAGTTTATATCTTATATAATAGGAGTTGATTTGCATATAAAATTTGAGTCGAAGAAAAATTCACCTACTTTTGCTTCAATAAAAACCCGCTATGGCGAAGAATTTAGTTATTGTCGAGTCCCCTGCAAAGGCCAAGACAATTGAGAAATTTTTAGGAAAAGATTATAAGGTAGCTTCGAGTTTCGGCCACATTGCCGATCTTCCTTCAAAGGAGTTGGGGGTGAATGTCGATGGGGATTTTTTACCCAAGTACATTGTTTCTTCCGACAAGAAAAAAGTGGTCAATGAACTCAAGTCCTTAGCTAAAAAAGCCGAAACGGTTTGGTTAGCAAGTGATGAGGACCGAGAGGGAGAGGCCATTGCATGGCATTTGGCGAATATCTTAAAGTTAAAAGAAGCCAATACTAAACGTATTGTTTTTCACGAGATCACGAAGAATGCTATTTTAAAAGCAATCGAAAAGCCACGTGAGATTGACTACAATTTAGTGAATGCCCAACAGGCCCGTCGCGTATTAGATCGACTGGTTGGTTATGAATTGTCGCCCGTTTTATGGCGCAAAGTGAAAGGTGGACTTTCTGCCGGGCGTGTACAGTCGGTTTCCGTTCGTTTGATCGTGGAACGCGAACGCGAGATAAAAGCTTTTGTGCCCGTCTCCATGTTCAAGACACAGGCCGAGTTTCTCACTACGGGGAACAAACTAATCAAGGCCAACCTCAATACCACCTTTGATGATGCAGAAACGGTTGAAGCTTTTTTAGAGAAAAATAAAGCGGCACGTTTTCATGTAACTTCTAAAGAAACAAAGCCCGCCAAAAAAAGCCCGACGACTCCATTTACAACCTCCACACTACAGCAAGAGGCAGCCCGAAAGTTGTTCTTTTCGGTGAGTAAGACCATGACCTTGGCCCAGCGCTTATACGAGTCTGGACTTATTACCTATATGCGAACCGATAGTGTAAACCTTTCGAAAGAAGCACAAGGCGCCGCACTGAGTGAAATTGAATCGCGTTATGGCGCAGATTATGCCCAGGCGCGAAATTTTAGAAATAAAAGCAAAGGGGCACAAGAAGCGCACGAAGCGATACGCCCAACCGATTTGCGCCGCGATAAAGTTTCGGTCGATTATGACCAAATGCGCCTGTATGAATTGATATGGAAACGCACCATCGCTTCACAAATGAGTGATGCGAAATTGGAACGAACTGTCTTAAAAATCAATACCGATCAACACGAAGAAACCTTCACTGCACGTGGGGAGATTCTCACTTTTGAAGGTTTTTTAAAAGTCTATCTCGAAGGGGTTGACGACGATGAAGAAGAAGCACAAGGTATTCTCCCACCTGTTAGCAAAGGAGATGAATTGAATTTGAAAAGTTTGGTTTCTACCCAGCGTTTTTCTCGTCCTCCCTATCGCTTTACCGAGGCTTCTTTGGTGAAAAAGTTGGAGGAATTAGGTATTGGCCGACCCTCTACCTATGCCCCAACCATTTCTACAGTTCAAAACAGAGGTTATATAGCCAAAGGAACAGTAGAGGGAACAGAACGCGGCTACCAACAGTTTGCTTTGGAAAATGGGGAGATAGCTTTAAACCGATTGACCGAAATGGTAGGCTCGGACAAAGGGAAACTGGTGCCTACCGATATTGGGATGATTGTCAACGACTTTTTGGTCAATAATTTTGAAAACATACTCGATTACAACTTCACCGCACAAGTAGAGCAAAACTTCGATGAAATTGCAGAGGGAAGAGAAGATTGGGTCAAGATGATCAAAGGTTTTTATGGCGATTTCCAATCGACAGTAAACCATGTAAAAGAGCATGCAGAACGCGAATCTGGTGAGCGTATTTTAGGGAAGCACCCCGAAAGTGGTCGCACGGTTAAAGTGCGTCTTGGGAAGTTTGGCCCCATTGCACAAATTGGCGATGCCGATGATGAGGAAGCTGTTGTCTTTGCAAGTCTTAATCAAGATCAACAGTTAGATACCATCACTTTTGAAGCAGCTTTAGACTTATTCCAATTGCCTAAAGACTTAGGTGAATATGAAGGAGAGGTTATCACTGTAAATAATGGTCGATACGGTCCTTACGTGAAGTTTGGGACAACCTTTGTGTCTTTGCCCAAAGGGAAAAACCCCATGGAGGTCGACCGCGATTTGGCCATTGAACTCATCGAAGAGAAGAAAAAAGCCGACGCTCCTATTTATACGTATAACGATTTGCCTGTAACCAAAGGAGTAGGGCGTTTTGGTCCTTTCATCAAGTGGAGTGGAATGTTCATTAACGTGAACAAAAAGTACAACTTTGATCAGCTTTCAGACGAGGATATCGTTACCCTTATTGAAGAGAAAATTAAAAAGGAGAAAGAGAAAGTCGTCCACAACTGGGAAGAGGAAGGAATTCGAGTAGAAAAAGCCCGCTGGGGACGTTCCAATATTATTCAAGGAAAAATCAAGGTTGAGTTGTCTAAAGATATTGACCCCACCAAGATTACCTTGGAGGAAGCAAAAAAACGTTTAGAGGCGAAAAAGCCCAAAAAGAAAAAAGCCGCCCCAAAGCGAAAAACAAAAAAATAGATGAGCTTAGATTTCCTTACTCCTGTTGATGACACTGTTCTGGGTGTAGCTTCCCTGCTCCCAAAGCAGGTGATAGGGAAATCGATACAAGTACACACCGAAAAGCACGGATTTCCTGAGCTGGAAAAGGTGCAGTTAGCCATTATTGGAGTGCAGGAGAGTAGGAACAGCTACTATCCCGTTTTGGATTACGACATGGATGCTTTCCGAAGGGAGTTCTATCAACTCTATCCAGGAAATTGGTCGGTTGCTATTGCCGATTTAGGAGATTTGCCTTCTGGAGAGTCCACAGAGGATACCTACCACGCCTTGTCTTCCATTTGTAGTTACCTTAAGAAAAAGGATATTATTCCTATAGTGTTAGGGGGAAGCCAAGATTTAACCGTGGCTTTGTATCGTTCTTTTCACGACCATGCTCAATGGGTAAATATTGTTTCTGTGGACAATCGTTTTGATTTTTCACAAGAAGAGGAATTGATTTCAGGCCGTTCCTACATGAGTGAAATCATCATGGAGACGCCAAGTAAGTTGTATAACTTCACCAATATTGGGTATCAATCCTACCTTATCGCACAAGAAGAGCTTGACTTAATGGATAAACTCTTTTTTGAAGCCTACCGCTTAGGCCAAGTGTTAGACGAGCCTCAATCCACTGAGCCCGTCTTTAGAGAAGCCGATATTGCTAGTTTTGACATGAAGGTTTTAAACGGGGTTGCCAGTGGGGTTTTTCCCAATGGTATGCCCAATGGAATCGATGGAAGAACCATTTGTGCCCTTGCACGTTATGCAGGAATTAGTGATAGAATCAGCATGTTAGGGTGTTTTGATTTAAGTAATACTGCAATTTTTCATAAATTATTGGCACAAATTGTTTGGTATTTTGTCGAAGGAGTTCACTGCCGTTTCGATGAATATCCAGTTGTAACAAACCAAGGTTTTACGCGCTATGCCGTGCAAATGTCGGATAGAGAATTGGTTTTTTTTAAGAGCAATAAAAGCCAGCGATGGTGGATGGAAATGACAAAAGAAAATTATTTAGATAATAAAAGTAAAACAAGTGCGTTAATATCTTGCACGCATCAAGATTATCAAGACGCCTGCAACGATATTTTGCCCGACCGATGGTGGAAGGCATCAAAAAGAAGTTAATTTTAAATGAGTTTAATTTTTTTTAAGAAATATCGTCAAAGTATAATATAATGACACGCCCTGCGTTAAAGACTATATGAAGAAAATTGTTGTTTTCATTTTTGCCAGCCTACTGCTCTATGCATGTGGAAACAAACGTGGTGAGTTGGTCGGTGTGAAGCAAAAGAAATGGTTCCCCGAAAAACCCTACGGAATGACCCTCGTTGAAGGGGGTGCTTTCATTATGGGTAAACAAGACGACGATATTGCCCAGCTTAAAAATGCTCCTGCTAAAACAGTAACGGTTCGTTCCTTCTATATGGACGAGACTGAAATCACCAACAGTGAATACCGTCAGTTTGTGTATTGGGTGCGTGACTCTGTAGCCCTAGCGATGCTAGCCCGCAAAGCCGACGAGTTGAATACAGGCGAAGAAGGTGGTGGTGAAGGGATAGGAGAATATGCCTTTAAAGATGCTGATACTGCCGACATGTCTCCCTTCCAAAAGTACATGCGTGAAAATTATATTGACCCAGAAACAGGAGAACCACTTTTAGGACGTCCACTGAACTGGGATCAAGATATCGAATGGGAACCCAACAGCTATGTTGATTTAGCTTATGTTGAGGTTATGGATAGCCTTTACTTACCTCCAGAGGTGTGGTACAACGGTGAAATGAAGATGGACGTAAATAAATTGCGTTACAAATACGCTTGGTTTGATGCCGAAGCAGCGGGTCTTGCCCGTGAAAAAGATCCTACCATGCGCGATCGTTTACCCTTCATTAAAAAGGAAGAACTGGAGATTTATCCCGATACTACGGTATGGATCAAGGACTTCAACTACTCCTACAATGAGCCCATGCACAACGATTATTTTTGGCATCCGGCCTATCAAGATTATCCTGTTGTAGGGGTGTCTTGGAAGCAAGCAGTGGCTTTTTGTAGTTGGAGAACACACTACAAAAACTCCTACCAAAAGAAGAAAAACAAACCTTTAGTAAACAACTTTAGATTGCCAACAGAAGCGGAGTGGGAATATGCTGCACGCGGAGGAATTCCATCGGGAACTTATCCTTGGGGATCGCCCTATCTCTTGAATGATCGCGGTTGTTTCTTGGCGAACTTTAAACCTATACGCGGAGATTATTCTGCCGACCAAGCGATGTATGCTGTAGAAGCAAAGTCGTATTTACCGAACGATTTCAACCTCTACAACATGGCTGGAAACGTATCAGAATGGACCGAATCGTCCTATGACCCAGGAGCGTATGAGTATGTATCATCGCTCAATCCAAACATGTCTTTGGATAAAGAAAAGCGCAAAGTTGTGCGTGGAGGTTCTTGGAAAGATGTAGCTTATTTTTTACGTGTGAGTTCTCGTGATTATGAATACCAAGACACGGCCAGAAGCTACATTGGATTCAGAACGGTACAAGACTATTTAGGCTCTGAAAAAGTCAAAATTAAATAGGAAAACTTTATCTTTAGACCATACTTTAATTTATTTCTAAAAAAATGGACGCACAAAAACTTAAAGGACGCTTAAGAAGAAAAATTATCATGCACATGCTTTTCCAAATTGGGGGAGCTGTTGTAATTGTTGGAGCATTATTTAAAATTCTTCACTTAGAAATTGGACCCATCACAGGTGGGGTAGTACTTGGACTTGGTCTAGGGACAGAAGCCATCATCTTCCTCGTTGGGGGACTTATGTTGGACGATGTTCGTGAAGAACACGATGCTTATGTAGAACACCACGGTGGTGAAGGGCATGCTGCTGAAGGACCAAAAGGAGAAGGACTATCTGCTAAAATCGATGAGCTTTTACAAGAAGCTAAAATGGACGTAGCGCTTATTGGTGGTCTAACACGTAGCATTCAAAATTTAGAGGCATCTGCACGTGCTTTGTCGCCTGCAGCTGAAGCCGCTTCATCTTCACAAAACTACGCTGATCAATTGAACAAAGCTGCTGTACAGCTTCAGTCATTGAACGAGCTTTACGCTGCTCAAGTTCAAAGCGCCGGTTCACACGGAGCTTACAACGACCAAGTTGCTCAAAATGCAGAACGTTTAAAAGCTCAAATGGAGTCGTTGTCTGACAACCTAGCTTCCTTAAATCAAGTATATGGTGGAATGCTTTCTGCTATGAACAAAAACTAAGTAAGCCATGGCAGGAGCAAACGAATCCCCACGTAATAAACTTATTGCGTTAATGTA
>WTJP01000036.1 GCA_011526275.1 Candidatus Arcticimaribacter sp.
CATGGATTTGCATGATAATGGTTCGGTGGTATTTCCCCTCTTCGTTTTTTGTGCTCGCTTCCATGGCAATTTTACCTTTCATATAAGCGCCATCGGCAAAGGTCCAGTTGGTGTTGTTGTCGCCTGGAACCATTTGTTCTCTCAGTTCCGATCGGGTGTATTTTGTATTGGCTGTTTTCGATTCTGTTGGCATGGCATGGAAGACAATCGCTCCTTTGCGGTCGTCCAAATACATATAAGGCTGTGCGATAGGGTTAGTGGTATAATCCAGAATAGCTGGTGGCTCTATTTCGTAGGGTTTTCCTTTTTCGTTGGTCACAGGTAAAGTAACTTTCCAATGGCTTAGATCAATTTTAGGAAGCCGCACTTTTCGTTTTTTCTTTTTCTTCTCTTTCTTCTCTTTCTTTTGCGTTGTTTTATTATTGACCTGCTTCGGATTTATTTCTTGCGCATGTCCCGCTACTAGAAATAAAAAAAGGAGTGAAAATAAAATTCGGCTATTTTGATGGCTGCGTTTTTTGCTATTCATGGTCAAAGTAACTTAAATGTATTGGTCAAAAACCTATTCCCCTTCATGCGATAAAACAATGACTAACGCTGCTTAAGGAATAAATTTTATGAAATTTAACGGATTTATTTCAGAATTGACCTATATTGGTTAACCAAATTGGAAAACCAAAAAATTATCAAAAAAATATAATGACAAAATCACCTTTTGCTTTTCGACATTTAATCATGATTGCTTTAATTTCTTTAGTAGGCTGTGCTGAAAACAAACCGTCTATACTAAAGGCAAATGATGTCATCCCGATCTTCGAATATTTCAATTTGATTTTAGGCGATGGATCAAATGTAGGTAAGGCTGTAGATTATGAAAATAAAGATTTCTTTTACGCCACTGAGGAAGGGGAAGAAAAATGGGTGGTGTTCAAAACACCAAATGCAGGGAACACGCACGGTACTTCTAACAATACAAGGACAGAGCTTGCACAATTAAAGAAGTGGTCTCCAATGACCGATGCTAAATTAAACGCTACACTCAAAGTAACCAATGTTGCTGTTACAGGAGATGCTAGGGTGGCAGCAAGCTATTCTGTGGTAGTTGGTCAAATTCACAGTGCAGACGGGCATGAAAACGAACCGTTTAAATTGTATTACAAAAAATTCCCAGGCCACACCAAAGGCTCGGTTTTTTGGAATTATGAAATCAATACTGCTGGAGAAGACAATTCAAAACGATGGGATTATTCCTATCCTATTTGGGGGTATGATTTCTCTGTAGTAGGATCCGATGAGAACACCTATCCAGAGGAACCTGCAGACGGGATTGCTCTAGGAGAAGAGTTCAGCTATGAAGTAAAAGTGAAAGAAGGTGTGATGTACCTCACTTTTTCAAGTGAAGGACACGAAACAGTAAAATTCACCAAGAACTTAATTGATTCTGAGTTTAAGACAGCAGCAGATGTCCCAGAACAGGTGCAAAACTTGTTTTACCCTATTGGACAAGACGGTGTTGAACGTGAAAATGCTTATGCCGAAGAAGGTCTGTTTTTCAAATTGGGAAGCTACAACCAAACCAATGGGAAAAGCCCTCAAGTAAACAGAGTATGGTGCTCTGGAGCAGAAACGCATGGCGGAGACCTAAAAAAACAATATGCCGACGGAAATTATGCTGAGGTTTGGTTTAAATCTGCACAAGTAGAAATTAGTGAAGATGCTATTTCAAATCAAGGCTATTTCACTGCAAATGACGACTTGAGTAAAAAGACAGTTTATCCAAGCGAGGTCATTCCCTTTATGGATAAGTTTAAGATCTTAATGGGAGATGGTTCAAGAGAAGACAATCTAGTGAATTTTGAATACAAAGACTTTTTCTACACGGTAATTGACGGAACAAGACGCTGGGTGGTATTCAAAACCCCTAACTCGGGAGTGACTTCTCCAAATTCAAGCAATACAAGAACCGAACTACACGAAAAAAGAGAATGGGTGCCCGAAGAAGGCGGAAAACTAACAGGAACCTGTAGAGTAATGCACGTTTCTACTACTGGTGATGCAAGAGTAGCCGCTTCGTTCTCTACCGTTGTTGGGCAAATACACAGTGGTGAAGGACACGAAAATGAACCGTTTAAATTGTATTACAAAAAATTCCCCGGACACGAAAAAGGCTCTGTTTTTTGGAATTATGAAATTAATACAGCAGGGGAAGACAATGCCGGTAGATGGGATTTTTCTACTGCTATTTGGGGGCATGACATGGCTGTTGTTGGAACAGCAAAAGATGAGTATCCCGCTGAACCTGAAGATGGAATTAAGCTAGGAGAAGAGTTTAGTTATGAGGTTAACGTCTATGAAGGAATCATGTATTTGACCTTTAAAAGTCAAAACCACGAAACGAAAACCTTTACTAAAAATTTGATCGCGTCGGAGTATGTAAACAAAACTGATTTACCGGAACAGGTAAAGACCTTATTTGGACCACTTGGTCAAGATGGGACAGAGCGAGTAACGGCTTATAAAGGAGAACTAAATTATTTCAAACAAGGAGCATATAACCAAACAAACGGAAAAGATCCAGAAAAAAATATAGTATGGCATACGGGCGCTGAAACTTATGGCGGTGACATTGCGAAGCAATATGAAAACGGAAGTTATACAGAAGTTTGGTTTAGAGATTCCACCGTTGGTCCAGGAGAACCACCGTTAAAATAATTAAGCTGCGCGTCAGCAATAAAAACGATAGATAAAAATTAAACAATAAATAAAAATGAAAAGTTTCGGAACTAGCAAAGAATTTCTACTCACCAATGAAATTGAATGGGAAGTAGTAGGCGAAGGTGTAAAACGCAAAATTATGGGGTATGACGATAAAATTATGCTCGTACATGTAGCCTTTGATAAAGGCGGAATAGGTCCCATGCATCAGCACCCACACTCACAGGTAACTTATGTAGCCTCTGGGTCGTTCGATGTAACCATCGATGGAGAGACAAAAACCTTAAAAGCAGGCGACAGTTTCTATATTCCAACCAATGCATTGCACGGTGCAATTTGTACTGAAGCGGGAGAACTAATCGACGTCTTTAGTCCTATCCGTGAGGATTTTATGGAGTAGCATCCTTTTTCTCTCATCTACTTTAGATAATCATTTATTTTTCCTATCTTGGAAAACCAATCTGGAAAACCACTTTGGAACACCAAAGTGGTTTTCCAGTTATGGAGGGTTTTTATCCCTATAACTATTAGGTCTAAAGCAATTTAGACGAGAAAGATACCGCCATGCATTTAAGCTAAATTCCTTTTATGTATGTGCGATCGTTTTAAACGCAACGAACAACGAACAAACATGAAAACAAACATTTATCAACAAATGAAAATTAAAAAGCAATTATCGCTGTTGCTGTTCTTTTGTGGGCTGTTATTTACCTATGCCCAGACAGCAGTTAGTGGAACAGTTGTAGGTGCCGATGGACAACCCATTCCAGGTGCCACTGTGCTGGTTCAAGGCACGAGTAATGGTACGACGTCAGATTTTGACGGAAACTTTACCATTACAATTGAGAACAATCAAAACCTAGAGATCTCTTACATTGGTTATGAGTCGCAGGTGATTGCCTTCACCGGGCAAGACGCGATCAATGTTACTCTAGCGCAAGACCTCACCGAGTTGGATGAGATTGTTGTTACCGGTTACGGGACACAGAAAAAATCCAACTTAACAGGTTCCATCTCAAAGGTAACCAACGAAAAATTAGATCAAATTGCGGTTTCTCGTGTTGACGATGCCTTAGTTGGTCAGGTCTCAGGGGTAAACATCGCCGCTACTGAAGGAGAAGCAGGTTCTGCGCCTACCATCCGTATTCGTGGTACAGGTTCCATTACTGGGGTATCTGATCCGGCTATTGTAGTGGATGGACTTTTAGTAGACAACGACTACCTCGGGAACTTAGATATGAATGATGTTGCTTCTTTTGAAATCTTAAAAGATGCTGCCTCTGCTGCAATTTACGGTTCACGTGGGGCGAATGGAGTAATCTTGATTACCACAAAAGAAGGGGAAGAAGGAAAAACAAAGTTCTCTTATAACACCTATACAGGGTTTAAAGAAGCGCGCCAAAGTGATGCGTACTATTTCTCTTTAGCGGAATCTGCTGCGGCTGAACGCGCTTCAGATCACCCATCTACCGGAGGGGAAGGTCAAATTTCTAACAGAACGTTACGCAAACTGCAAATTGGTGTAGATCGCGACTGGCAAGACGTTATTTTTGATGGTGGTGTTATCACGAGCCATTCTTTTGCCGTACGTGGAGGAAATAAAAAGACGAAATATAGTACAGCTTTAAACTATGTACACGATGAAGGTGTCTTGTTAACAGACGACTTCAAAAAGTACAACCTAAAGCTAAAAGTAGATACCAAATTGAACGATAAGTTCTCTATGGGTGTAAACTTGAGCCCTTCATACACCAACAGAAGACGTTTTGACGGTTCTACTCATGATATTTTACGTCAAACCCCATGGTTGCCGTTATATTTAGATGAAAATACCATTCAGCATGTAAACCGTGTTCGCGATGGCGGGAAATATGATTACGCTCAAGTGGGTGATTACGCTATCCAACGTATGTTTGATGATTGGGATATGACGAACAATGTTGCAGTTACTAGTGGTCAAGATATTTCAAATACCTCGAACACTAACCCAGCGGCTAAAGTAATTGAGCGCGACCGCAACGATTATAAATTCAAACTTTACGGTAGTGTTTATGCGAAATATAAAATCGCTAAAGGGTTAAACTTTAAGACGACTTTATTAGGAGATTTCCAGCACACCAAGCAAGACCGTTGGCAAGGGGTGCAAGCGCACAGAAATGGGGCGTCAAATGCACAATACGATGTATCTAACCAAACCCGTATTCACTTTGTGTCAGACAACATCTTCTCCTACCACTTTGAGTCTGGAGGGCATGAGGTAGACGCTATCCTCGGTTTTTCTGCTGAAAAGTGGGATACTGAATTTGAATCGGCTTCTGGACAAGGATATACATCAGACTTGCTACAGAATATTGGAGCGGCAGACCCTACAACGGTTACCGCCAACTCTTATGACTATGCTCAACGTTTGATCTCTTACATTTCTCGTGTAAACTATGTATACAAGAACAAGTATCTAGCTTCTTTGAGTTTCCGTCGTGATGGATACTCTGCTTTTGGTCCTGATTCTAAATACGGGGACTTCCCTGCGGCTTCACTTGGTTGGATTGCCAGCAATGAAGATTTCTTAAGTGGAAACAATGTGATTAACCAATTGAAATTCCGTTTTAGTTACGGGGTTTCAGGGAATCCATTCTTTAATGTAGGTGATGTATTGGTAAATAACTTCCCCTACTTGTCCCTATTACAGTCGACTACTGCAGTAGTTGATGGAGCATTGGCAACTGCGTTCAACCCAATCAATATTGCGAATACTGGTTTACAGTGGGAGCGTTCAATTGAAATGAACCCTGGACTAGATTTTGCATTGTTCAACAACCGTATTGCGGGTTCTGTTGAATACTATGAGCGTACTAGTGACCAACTATTGATCAATAACCCAATTTCAACCACCACTGGTTTCTCTAATGCGATTGTCAACCTTGGAGAAGTAAAAAATAGCGGTATTGAGATTGAGTTACGCACCAAGAATGTTACTACAGAAAACTTCTCTTGGAATTCAACCTTCTTAATGTCTTCTAACGACAATGAATTGGTGAATTTTGGAGAAGCCGACGGACAAATCCAAAATGTAGATTCTAAGCGTGCTGCAGAATGGATCAACCAGGTAGGACAACCAATTTCTTCCTTCTATGGATGGGTTGTTGACCGCGATATTCCATTGGAATACATCAAAGAGCCTTTCCACCCAATTGGAGCTGAAGCACAAGATGTTTATGTTAAAGATTTGAATGGAGATGGAATCATTGACGATGACGATAAAACCATCTTAGGAGATCCTTACGCCGATTTAGTATGGAGTTTTGCCAACGACTTTAAGTATGGAAACTTCGACTTGAGCTTTATGTTCCAAGCGAGCTTAGGTGCACAAGTGAGAAATATGGGAGATCAATACTTGTTCAACCACTTTAACTCTGGTCAAGATTTCAACACTTCGACCACACCTGATCAAGGCTTTATTAAGCAGAAGATTTTCACCAATGACATTGTTCAAGATGCCTCTTACATTTCGTTACGTAATGTGAACATCGGCTATCGTTTTGATCAAAGTGTCTTGGATGCAATCAACCTAACATCAGCGCGTTTATACCTTTCAGGACAAAACCTATGGTATCAAACTGCTGAAGGTTATACTGGATTTAATCCAGAGTCGATCAACAACACTTCTCCAACTACTTGGGGGTATCAACGTGCTGGATCGCCAATTTTTAGCACCATTTCATTAGGATTAAACGTTGAATTTTAATCCATAAACAAAAAACATATATTATGAAACATTTAAAATACTTAGCATTGTTTTTTGT
>WTJP01000110.1 GCA_011526275.1 Candidatus Arcticimaribacter sp.
GAGAGTGGACACGTACCAACGTAGGTCTTTATGCTGGTGCTGATATCGACTTTACTGAAAAATTATTGGTTTCTGTTGCAGGTCGTTACGAAGACTACTCTGATGCAGGTGACAACTTCAGCTGGAAGTTAGCTTCTCGTTATAAAGTGAGCGGAACTACTGCATTACGTGCTAGTGTTTCTACAGGATTTAGAGCACCAACATTGCACCAACAAAAAATCTCAAACACCCAGTACATCATCGTTTCTGGATCGGCTGAGCCTTTATTGCAAGGAACCATCCAAAACGGTACGCCTGAAGCACGTGCATTGGGAATTGATGATTTGACCAATGAAACTTCTCAAAACCTTTCTGCTGGGATTACTTTCGGAAACGGTAACGGTTTCTCTGGTAGTTTAGACTTCTACAACATCAAAGTAAACGATCGTGTTCTCTTTACTTCACAAATTGAAGGAGATGCTGCCAACGTGAACACGCCTGGTACTTTAGCTTACAACCTCAACCAAGCTGGTGTTGTAGCCGTACAAGCATGGATCAACGCGGGTAACACCAACACTACTGGTCTTGACTTTGTATTCAACTATAGAAAAGACGCTTTAAACCTTGGGTTTAACGGGAACTTTAACACGACTACAATTGACAGCGTTGATACGCCTTCTGAACTTGGTTCAGTTGACATCTTCTCGCACAAAGAGCGTAGTCTGATTACAGATTCTCGTCCTAAGTCAAAAATTGCATTAACGGTAGACTATTCTGCAAACAAATTTGACTTTGGATTATACAACACCCACTTTGGTGCTGTAACCGTTGCTCACGATGGAAACAATGCTTCATTGGATCAAGAGCTAGGAGGTAAATTGGTTACCGACTTACGTGTAACTTACAAGTTTACGCCTAACTTAACATTAACAGGAATTGTAAACAATGCCTTTGATGTTTATCCAGACATTACAAACCCGAACACCGGTACGACTTCTGGAGGACGTTTCTTATACTCTAGCCAAGTACAGCAAATGGGTCAATTAGGACGCAACTACACTATGGCACTTAAATACCGATTCTAAAATCAGTATTTTTTAAGTACAGAAAAGCCACCCTTTCGGGTGGCTTTTTTTATAGATAGTCACAAAAAAAACCGCCTCCTTCAAAGCGGTTCTTTTATTCGGTAAATTGTATTTACAACAACGTATCTAATGCTTGAGCGTAGGCTGTTTTTGGGGCTACACCCACTTGACGTCCTACTACTTCTCCGTCTTTAAACACCAAAACCGTGGGGATGTTACGCACCCCGTATTTTGCTGCAAATTCTTGGTTAGCATCTACGTCTAGCTTTCCTACAATTGCTTTCCCTTCATAGTCCGAGCTAATTTCATCGATGATTGGGCCCACCATTCGGCAAGGACCGCACCATGCTGCCCAAAAGTCAACCATCACTGGTTTATCTGATTTTAATACTACTTCCTCAAAAGTAGCATCGGTAATTTCTAAAGCCATAATTTTAATTTTTAACAAAGGTATTTAAATTCAAAACGTTTTAGTTCAACTAAAATTGCTTTCTTCTATATCA
This sequence comes from Candidatus Arcticimaribacter sp., assembly GCA_011526275.1. Lineage (GTDB taxonomy): Bacteria > Bacteroidota > Bacteroidia > Flavobacteriales > Flavobacteriaceae > Arcticimaribacter. The sequence continues at coordinate 1,568 of WTJP01000110.1, forward strand.
GCATCAAGGCAGTTAATTTTAATTGAGTTTAAACGGTAAGGCTTGCGCGTCCAATTCATCTAACAATTCTTTGGAAACGGCCACTTTTTGCTTCCTGCTGGGCAGGGTGAGTTTGATCTTCTCGGCATTGTGGAAAACGTCTACCATTAGGGTTTTGTCGCCCTTGTGGGATTTTACCATATCGCCAATGGCGGCAATACGTTCGCGATCGAGCTGTTGAATATCCAATTGCAAAGTCAAGCGTTTTACATTTTTTTCTAAGGTGTCGTGCAGGCTCTCAAAAGCCAAGAACTGCATGCGTGGCGGACCTATTTTCCCCGTTTCGCGATTGCGCCAACCCTCGACAATCTTCACACGTAAACGAATAAAACCATTGGGCACGAGGAAATAACGGTACTTTAAATATTCTTCTCCGAAGATTTTAAATTCATATTGATCGTCGAAGTCTTCCAATTGAAATATGGCCCATCCTTTCCCGGTTTTGGTGGTTTTATGATCCACCCCGTTAACAATACCCCCAAAACTCAACTCCCGATTAATCAAAGGATCTAAATCGTTTAATACCGTTAGAGGAGCAGAAGAGAAATACTGCATTTCGCGCTTAAAGTCATCCAAGGGATGTGCCGAGAGGTAAATCCCCACCACTTCTTTTTCCTGCTTTAGGCGTTCCAATGTCCCCCACTGATCACAAGGCGGGATTTTGATTTCTTCCACCTGCAGAGCACTGTCCTCGCCAAATAGATTGGTTTGTGATGAATTTAAACTCTCCTGATGTTTCGCCCCATAACGAATGGCCTTTTCCAAGAAGGTAATCCCATCGCCATCAGGGTTGAAATACTGCGCGCGATGGGTGCGTTCAAAAGAGTCTAATCCTCCGGCTAGGGCTAAATTTTCTAGGGCTTTTTTATTAGCTGCGCGTAAATCAATGCGTTGGGTCATGTCGATAATCGAACTGTATTTCCCCTCTTTTCGCTGCTCGATAATGGTTTCTACCGCTCCGCGGCCTACCCCTTTTACAGCCCCCATCCCGAAGCGAATGGCTTGCTCGTCATTCACCGTGAATTTATAGAACGACTCATTCACATCGGGGCCCAAAACGGTTAAGCCCATTCGGCGACATTCCTCCATAAAGAAGGTCACCTGCTTAATGTCGTTCATGTTGTTCGACAGTACCGCGGCCATATATTCGGCGGGGTAATGTGCTTTAAGGTAAGCGGTTTGATAACCAATCCACGCATAACAGGTGGAGTGCGACTTGTTGAAAGCATAAGCGGCAAAGGCCTCCCAGTCTTTCCATATTTTTTCCAACACCTCCTCGGGGTGACCGTTGGCTTTTCCCCCGTCGATAAACTGTGGTTTCAACTTTTGCAGTAAGGCAAAAATCTTTTTCCCCATGGCTTTCCGCAAAACATCGGCATCACCCTTTGAAAAACCGGCTAGCTTTTGCGACAAAAGCATCACTTGCTCTTGATAGACCGTAATTCCATAGGTTTCCTCCAAGTATTCCTCCATAGCTGGGAGGTCATACGAAATCTCTTCTTGGCCGTTTTTACGATCGACAAAACTGGGAATGTATTCCAGCGGTCCCGGGCGATAAAGGGCGTTCATCGCAATCAAATCGGCAAAGACAGTGGGCTTTAAATCTTTTAAATACTTCTGCATTCCCGCCGATTCGTATTGGAAAATCCCTACAGTCTCCCCCCGTTGGAAGAGTTCATAGGTTTTTTGATCGTCTAGTGGGAAATGGTCTGGATCCAAGTCGATGTTGTGCTTGTACTTGACCAATTTGACCGTGTCTTTGATCAAGGTCAGGGTCTTCAATCCCAAGAAATCCATCTTCAACAAACCGGCATCTTCTACTACCGAGTTATCGAATTGAGTTACATACAAGTCGGAATCTTTGGCAGTGGCTACAGGGACAAACTGCGTAATATCGTCGGGAGTGATGATCACCCCACAAGCGTGAATTCCGGTATTCCGCAACGAACCTTCCAAGACTTTGGCTTGTTGTATGGTTTCCCCTGAAAGGCTTTCTTCCTCTGCTAAGTTTTTGATTTCATTGACCCGCAAGACTTCCTCTGCCCGAAGCTTTTCCTTGAGTTGAGCGTCGGTAGCACTAAAGATTTTCCCCAGTTTCATGTTGGGCAACAACTTGGCAATACGGTCGGCTTCACCCAAGGGCAAATCCAATACACGAGCGGTATCGCGAATCGACGATTTAGCTGCCATGGTTCCATAGGTAATGATTTGCGCAACCTGATTGGACCCGTATTTTTCAATCACATAGTCCATGACACGACCACGCCCTTCATCGTCAAAATCAATATCAATATCGGGCATACTCACACGATCGGGATTCAAAAATCGCTCAAAAAGTAAGTCGTACTCTATGGGGTCAATATTGGTAATCTTTAAACAATAGGCCACCACAGAACCTGCTGCCGAACCCCGCCCCGGCCCTACCGATACGTCCATCTCGCGAGCAGCTGCAATAAAATCTTGTACAATCAAGAAATAACCCGGATAACCCGTGTTGGCGATAACGTCCAATTCAAAGTCAATGCGCTCGGTAATTTCATCGGTTAAGTTGGTGTAACGTTGCTTGGCCCCTTCATAGGTCAAATAGCGGAGGTAGTTGTTTTCCCCTTTCTTCCCATCGGGATCATCGGCGACTTGATAGTCGCTTGGAATGTCAAACTTGGGCAGTAGTACATCGCGCGCCAAAGCAAAAGGTTCAATTTTATCGACCAAGTCTTGAATGTTCAAAATGGCTTCGGGCACATCTTGAAACAACGATTTCATCTCTTCTTGGGGCTTGAAATAATATTCTTGGTTGGGAAAGCCATAGCGAAACCCTCGACCGCGCCCAATGGGGGTCGCCTGCTTCTCTCCTTCTTTTACACACAAGAGAATGTCGTGGGCGTTGGCCTCTTCCTTGTTGGTGTAATAGGTGTTATTGGTGGCAATTAATGGAATGTTGTATTGTTTGGAGAAAGCCATCAAGACTTCGTTGGCACGGTCCTCTCCTTCTTCCCCGTGGCGCATCAATTCGATGTATAAATCTTCCCCAAATTGCGCATGCCACCATTGCAGGGCTTCTTCCGCTTGACGGTCGCCTACATTTAAAATTTTGGCCGGCACTTCCCCATAGGTGTTTCCGGTTAGGACAATGAGGTCGCTTTTGTATTGCTCCACCAATTGGCGATCAATGCGCGGCACATAGTAAAATCCGTCGACATAGGCCGCAGAGGTGAGCTTGGCTAGGTTGTGATAACCCGCCTTGTTTTTTGCCAAGAAAACAATTTGATATCCATCGTCGCGACGTGTTTTGTCTTTGTGGTCATCACACACATAAAATTCACAGCCTACAATGGGTTTTATTTTTTGATCCTCCTCTACATTAGCATTGTGCCCTTCAATGGCTTTAATGAAATGAAAGGCCCCCATCAAGTTTCCGTGATCGGTGATGGCCACGGCAGGCATCCCGTCGGCGGCGGCGGCTTCAACCAATTGGTTAATGCGTGAGGTCGCTTGCAGTACCGAGAATTGAGTGTGGTTGTGCAAATGCACAAAAGGCGCATCAGCTAGTGCAGCGTTCACCTCAATACTGGGGCCTGATCCACTGGGACTAGCTTTTTTCTTTTTTAGTTTTTCTGAAGCCTGTTTAAGGTTGAGATGATCTAAACCAACCAGGGAAAAAGGACTTGTTCGTGCGGTAATTCCTTGGGTAAACTCAGCTTGATTGGGCAGTGTCTCGGGGTGAAGGGCATCTCGACGCAGCAGTTCCAAAAAAGCCCGTGAAGTCGCTTCCACGTCGGCCGTTGCATTGTGGGCTTCATCGAATCGCTCGCCGAAAAGAAAATGATAAAGTTCAGTGAGCGTAGGTAGCTTAAACTTCCCTCCTCGTCCTCCGGGCAATTCACATAAAGTAGCGGTTTCTTCCGTACAGGTGTCTATGATGGGTTTTCCTTCCAAGACATCGCTCTTTCCCATGCGCAGAAATTCTGCCCCCATGATATTGCGGTCAAAGGAAACATTGTGTCCAACAACAAATTGAACGGTGGCTAAAGCAGCATTGAATTTGGCTAGAACGTCTTCCAAAGGCACTCCTTGGTCTGCAGCCAAGGCAGTAGAAATCCCGTGTACCTGTTCCGAATCAAAGGGAATGGTAAAGCCGTCGGGCTGAATCAAATAGTCTTCATGAGCAACCAACTCCCCTTGCGCATCGTGAATTTGCCAAGCAATTTGAATACAGCGTGGCCAGTTTTCACTGTCGCTTAAAGGGGCATCCCAACGTTTGGGAAGGCCGGTTGTTTCGGTGTCGAAGATTAGATACATCAAAACGAAAGTATAAAATTTAAAAAGGGATTAAAAAAGGAGTTATGGGGAGTTATCAACCATTTGAAAATCGATTTTTTGTACCTTGGGATTGAAAAAGAAAAATGCTGATGCCGCTGCTGGAATTTACTGCCAAGGGAATTTACTGTGCCCAAGCCGATGTTTATTTGGATCCCTGGCGCGGGGTGGATAAAGCCATCATTTCCCACGGACATTCCGACCACGCCCGCTGGGGGAGTAAGCAATACATCACCCACGAAGACAATGTGCCCATCATTCGCCACCGTCTGGGCAATATCGCAGTGAGCGGAAAAAAATACGGGGAGTCGTTTTACATCAACGGAGTACAATTTTCATTACATCCTGCGGGTCACGTTCCGGGCTCGGCACAAATTCGCGTGGAATATCAAGGAGAAGTTTGGGT
>WTJP01000139.1 GCA_011526275.1 Candidatus Arcticimaribacter sp.
CAACAATAAAAAAACCGCCTTTGTTTTCCGACGTGCAGAAAAACCAAAGGCGGCTTTTTGGGTCATAATGGTTTACTTTACTGTTCCAATGGCAGCTAAATAGCGGTTCAATTCTTCTTTCACTTTTGGGAACAAGAAGAACAAGCCTATCATATTCGGGAATACCAAGGCAAGAATCATCGCATCAGAGAAGGTCCAAACGGCCGACATGTCGCCCGCTGCTCCAATCACGATAAACAGTAAGAAAATGATTTTATAGGTCAAATCGGAGATTTTACTTTTTCCGAAAATATACATCCAAGATTGTAGACCGTAGTACGACCACGAAATCATGGTCGAAATAGCAAACAACACCACTGCAATGGTTAAGAAAGGACCAGAGAATGAGATGTATTTAGAGAACGCAGCAGCAGTAATAGCTGCTCCTTCCACTTGTTGCCCTGCAATGGTCACAATTCCTCCTTCTCCCCCGTATTGGAAAACGGTATTGTCGCCATTAAAAATGATGATCACCAAAGCGGTCATCGTACAAATTACTACGGTATCAATAAAAGGCTCTAGCAATGCCACCAAACCTTCTGAGGCAGCGTATTTTGTTTTTACGGCAGAGTGCGCAATAGAGGCCGATCCTGCTCCAGCTTCGTTGGAGAAGGCTGCTCGTCTAAATCCTGTAATCAACACCCCGAGTAAGCCTCCTAATCCAGCTTGTGGGTTAAAGGCCTGAGAGAAAATCATTCCAAAAGCATCATCTACAAAGGTGATGTTGGTTCCAATAATATACAGACAAGCCAAAATATACATCAAAGCCATAAAGGGAACTACTTTCTCGGTAACCGAGGCAATACGCTTGATTCCCCCAATGATAATGATTCCCACTAAGACCATCATAATGAGTCCAATAATGGTTCGAGCGCTACCGCCGGTCATACCAAAAGCTTCCACCAACTGCATGGCGGCTTGGTTAGACTGGGCTGCGTTTCCACCTCCAAAAGAGGCTCCAATACACAAGACTGCGAAAATCACTGCTAATGTTTTTCCTAAACGGGCAAAACCGCGTTCTTCTAGTCCTTTGGTGAGGTAATACATGGGTCCGCCATAAACGGTTCCGTCTTCTCCTACATCGCGGTATTTTACCCCAAGGGTACACTCGACAAACTTGGTCGACATCCCAATGAGTCCACAAAGAATCATCCAAAAGGTCGCACCGGGTCCTCCCACGGCGATGGCCAAGGCAACCCCTGCAATATTTCCATTTCCTACCGTACCTGATACTGCCGTTGCTAAGGCTTGGAAGTGACTCACTTCTCCTTCTTCACCTTCTCCCCCATGATCGTCTACCTCGTCGTACTTTCCACGTACGGTATTGACTGCCGTGGGGAAACGCTTGATATTGATAAAGCCGAAATACACGGTAAAGAAAAGGGCACCGCCCACCAAGAGAAAAATAATGGTTGGAATCTCGGTCCCAGGGAAATTGTGAAGCACTACTGCCCCCCACCAATTGGCTATGGGAGTAAAAGCCTCATTGATGCGCTCGTCTAAGCCTTGCTCTTGAGCAAACATAGGCGCTGAAAATAGAAATAGTAAAGTGCTTAATATTCGTTTTTGTAAAAACTGCATTTGGTTTTGAATTATGTTCTGGGTGTCGAATATCCAAAAATAAATCGCCAAACACAAATAGAAAGTGACCTACAAATCAAAAACCGAGCTTCGCTTGGTGTAAATCAGGTCTTTTAATTTTAACCAAAAGGCTAAGGTGAGGTAGAGCACAAAGCCTCCGACTAAAGTGGCAAAAGAAGCATAAATAAAAAAGAGACGTACGCTTTTGACCTTCATCCCAAGGCGATCGGCCAAACGTGTACAAACGGCAAAACCATTCTTTTCAAACCAGTGGCGAAATTTCCGTGTCATCTTTACTTCATCAATTGATTACCCACGGCACAAAGTAAACACTTTTTTGGCTGACAGTAGTTTTTATGCAAATGAATTAACGCCTGTGAATCGAGGGCATTTTCGGCTTCCACCCCTAATTTTTATAACGATCTACTAAACGATTCCGTTCCAACTTTAACATCCGTATCCACGCGACTATGCGTTCGCTGGCATCTTTCCCCAGCGCTTTTTGATGCGTAAAATAGAAAGGAATAAGGGTGTTGATTTTAAGTAGGTCTATAAAGGTGGGGGTCAATTTTTTGGGTTGGGATCGCGAGCTTTTTGCGAAGGTGTAATGCTTTTTCCAAAAAGAGGAAACTCCAATTTTTCCCATCCATTGGGAAGATAAAGTACCTTGGTTAAACAATTTGGAAAACACCGAGGGAGTGGCCGTGTAGAGCTGTGCCAACTGCACCCAACGGATGGTTGGGAAATTGTGAGGCCGTAAACGGGAAAATTGGAACGCACATTTGGGTGGCTTCAAACCAAACTTTTGTTTTAAAAACCGATAATCGGCTTTTAAAGTCTTTGGATAGGCTAAATCGGCCTCTTCAGGAATAAGCCCGGCTTGCCCTAAAAATAAGGCTTCTAAATAACGGCTGTTTTGCTGTAACTTACGCACTACAGCAAAAGGAAAACTTTGGGCTATTTGGAAAAAGGCCTCTCCGTTGACATTTAAACCAAAGTTTCGCGCCAATAAGGCAAATAAGGTCGCTTCCCAATCCTGTTTATTTTCCGCTAGAATTTGCGTAATGCGCTTCGATCGTTCCTCCAAACGTTCAATGTAGAGACGTTCTTTCCACATCAACCAATTGGTTTTAGACAATAAATCAATTTCGGCTTCGCATGGAATAAATTGCGCGTGGGGTGAAAAAGCAGTAGTGTAGCGCTCCAATAGTTCAGGGCGGACTTTGGATTTCAACACCAAGGTAGGCAGCAGACTACCGTCGTTCCGACACACCTCAACATCGTCCTCCCAAACCACATGCAAAATAACATTGTCATAGGCTGGATCCTGCTGGTGGCCATGGCGGTACCAATCGGAAGAACGCAAATGAATTTCTACTGCTCCCGCCCAACGTAAATCGTCTATGACAATTTGTGCATGAGAAAAGTCGGGGCCTGCATACTTGTTGTGCCAACCGGTAGCGAGCACTTCAAGTTGTTGCCCTTGTTGGGTGGTTGATGGAAACGAAAATTTTTGATGCTTCCACACATAGTGAAGGAAGTCTTCTTTCATCGATTTGGGGGTTAGTGTTTACTCGACGACTTCTCCTGTCCAGGCTAAAATACCTCCTTTAAGGTTATAGGTCGCAGCAACACCCAATTGATCTAAAACTTGGCAAGCTTGTGCACTGCGGGCTCCAGAACGACAATAAATAAAATATTCCTTGTCTTTGTCCAACGCTTGTGCGGCTTCCATAAAAGCTTGGGGCTGGCGGATATCGATCATGCTAGCTCCTGGAATGTGCTTGGCGTTAAATTCTTCTTCGGTGCGAACATCCAATAAAACTGCATTGGCAGTAGCTTGTCTTTGTTCTTCCCATTGTTCTTGAGCTAATTCAGTCATGATTATTTTTTTTTTCAAAAGTAAAGGGATTTGTTTAGTAGAACAATCTTTTTCCTTTCGGGTTTATTCATTTAAAATTATTTTTTACATTTGTATGTACAAATATTGTAATGACAATAAAGGAAGAACAAATGAATCGAGATCTTGTGGTGGCTGTACTCCGTGCGGGCAATCAATTCAATGAAGAACTCAATCAGTTTGTAAAAGTCTTCGGTATCTCGCTTCCTCAGTTCAATGTATTGCGCATTTTACGGGGTCAAAAAGGAGAACCGGCCAATTTGTCGACAATAAATGAACGCATGATACACAAAATGAGTAACACCACCCGCTTGGTCGACAAACTCATTGAAAAAGCTTTGGTACAACGAAGAATTTGTGCGCAAAACCGACGTAAGATTGAAATTTTTATCACCGATGCAGGATTAAGCCTGCTCAAAGAAATAGATCATCAACTCGATCAAAAAGAAAAGCAATTAACAAAACAACTCAACGAAAAAGAAAAAGAAAAACTAATTGCACTACTCAGCTCCCTCATCTAACCTTGCATTTATCCTTACTGTGTTTTGAACTATTTTTAACATAAACTTTAAACAACAATTCTATGAAAAAAGCAATTTTAACCATCGCCATGAGCCTAGTAGTAGCCTTTGGTGTACAAGCACAAGAGAAAAGCATCGACCTAGCAGCGAGTAACATCCACTGGTTAGGAGAAAAAGTAACCGGTCAACACGAGGGGAACATTTCCTTAAAGTCGGGTGCATTGACCATGACCGACGGAGCCGTTACTGGCGGTAGCTTTGTGGTGGACATGAACTCCATGACCTGCACCGATTTGGAAGGTGATTATGCCAACAACCTTATTGGTCACTTAAAGTCTGATGATTTCTTTGGGGTTGAAAACCACCCAGAAGCAACTTTAACATTCACCAGTGTAGAAGCAAAAGGAAACGGCGTATATGCCGTAACGGGAGACTTTACCATTAAAGGAAAAACCAACCCTGCAAGTTTTGACTTAACTGTAGCTGACGGTACTGCTACAGCTAAAGTGGTTATCGACCGTACAAAATATGACATTCGTTATGGATCAAATTCATTTTTCGACAACCTTGGCGATAAAGCGATTTACAACGAATTTAAGTTGGACGTAACGTTAAAAATGTAAGCCATGCCAAATCGACCTAAATGCGGTTGTGGGAATACACAAAATCCAGACGGATATTGCGACGGTTCCCACGCTAAAAAATAAATCGCGCTTCAAGGTTCTTTGTCTAAAATTTTAATTTTATATTTGAACCAATGAAAACAATAAATCACAGCACAAATTGGTGGAACGAATAGATACCTTTTATTCGTGAAACACGCTGTAACCATATAACAAAAGGCTTGTCATCACGACAAGCCTTTTTTAATTGAATACTGATGAAAAGATTTGCCCTGCAAACGGAACATAAAAAAATCTTAGCCGATACGCTCACCCCAGTGAGTGCCTATCTCAAGCTACGTGATCGCTACCCGCATTCACTCTTATTAGAGAGTAGCGACTATCATGCCAACAACAACGATTTTTCCTATATCTGCTGTAACCCCATTGCCTCTATCGAATTAAAAAATGAGGTATTGACCACCCACTACCCCGACGGTTCCAGCACCCAAGAACAAGTGGATGCGGAAACCGATATCCCAGAGAAAATCCATCAGTTTTCACGGCAATTCGACAGTCAAAAGTTCCCGTATAAATTTATCACCAACGGTCTTTTTGGATATATCGCACATGAAGCCGTAGAGCGTTTCGATCGTTTGCATTTAAACCGCGAAAAGGAAGGACAAGATATCCCCGATTTGTACTACGCAGTGTATCAAAACATCATCGCTATTAGTCTCTTCAACCACGAAGCGCATTTGTTTTCGCATGTGCACGATGGAGAACACAACCTAGCCGAAATAGAAAAGGTACTAAAGGGGAAAAACAGTGCAGGATTTCAATTTGAAAAAGTAGGGGAAAAACGCTCCAACCTCACCGACGATCAATTCATTGATTTTGTCAAAAAAGGAAAAGAGCACTGCTTTCGCGGCGATGTGTTTCAATTGGTACTTTCACGTCGATTCTCCCAAGATTTTAAGGGCGACGAATTCAATGTATACCGCACCCTGCGATCGGTTAACCCCTCCCCTTATTTATTCTTTTTCGACTATGGCGACTTTAAGATATTTGGCAGCTCGCCAGAAGCACAATTGGTCGTACAAGACGGAAAAGCCGAAATCCACCCCATCGCTGGGACCTTCCGCCGTACGGGAGATGACGAAAAAGATGCGGAAGCTGCAACGGCACTAGCTAAAGACCCCAAAGAGAATAGTGAACATGTAATGTTGGTGGATTTAGCCCGAAATGACTTGAGCCGTAATGGTTCTAATGTCGTGGTAGAAAAAAACCGAGAGATCCAGTTTTACTCCCATGTTATTCACTTGGTTTCCAAGGTGAGTTGCAGCATGAAAGCAGAGGCAAAAACTTTCCGGGTAGTGGCCGATACTTTCCCGGCTGGGACCTTGAGTGGTGCGCCAAAACACAAAGCACTTCAACTCATCGACCGCTATGAAACCACACAGCGAGCCGTCTATGGCGGAGCCATTGGCTACATGGACTTTCAAGGGAATTTTAATCACGCTATTGTCATTCGTTCCTTTTTAAGCAAAAATCAAGCTTTGCACTATCAAGCTGGTGCAGGCATAGTAGCCGATTCGGTTCCAGAAAGTGAATTACAAGAAGTATATAACAAATTAGG
>WTJP01000171.1:0-5829 GCA_011526275.1 Candidatus Arcticimaribacter sp.
ACGACATGGGATTCGAAACCCCCTCAGACGTCCAAGCCAAAACCATTCCCTTACTTCTAGAAAAAGAAACCGATATTGTGGCACTCGCCCAAACGGGAACGGGAAAAACGGCGGCCTTTGGTTTCCCCATGTTACAAAAAATTGACCCCAGCAGCCGCACCACCCAAGGTTTGATTCTCTCCCCTACCCGAGAGTTGTGTTTGCAAATTACTCAGGAGCTCAAACTTTACTCTAAGCACCTCAAAGGCATTAATGTAGTGGCCATCTACGGTGGAGCGAGCATTAACGACCAAGCCAAGGCCGTAAAGAAAGGAGCACAAATTTTAGTGGCAACCCCCGGGCGTATGCAAGACATGCTGCGCCGTGGAATGATTAACCTCTCCAAAGTAGAATACTGTGTACTCGACGAGGCTGATGAAATGCTCAACATGGGCTTTTATGAAGACATCACCTCCATTTTAGCGAATACGCCCAACGATAAAAGTACTTGGCTCTTCTCGGCCACCATGCCCAAAGAGGTAGCGGTGATTGCCAAAGAATTCATGTACCAACCCGAAGAGGTTACCGTGGGAACCAAAAATGCAGGAACCAAAAATGTTTCGCATGAATACTACCAAGTTTCGGGGCGAGACCGCTACCCCGCTTTAAAGCGCTTGGCCGATGCGCATCCCGATATTTTTTCAGTGATTTTTTGCCGCACCAAACGCGACACCCAACGCGTAGCCGAAAAACTCATTGAAGACGGGTACAACGCGGGCGCCTTACACGGAGATTTAAGCCAAAATCAACGCGACATGGTGATGAAGGCTTTCCGCAATAAACAAATTCAAATGCTGGTGGCTACCGACGTAGCGGCTCGTGGAATCGATGTGGACAATGTGACCCACGTGATCAATTACCAACTCCCCGATGAAATCGAAACCTACACCCACCGCTCTGGTCGAACCGGGCGTGCCGGGAACAAAGGGGTTTCCATGATCATTGTTACCCAAAGTGAATCCCGTAAAATTCGTGCGATTGAAAAAATCATACAGGCGAAAATCACCCCCAAGAAGATTCCAACGGGGATAGAAATTTGCGAAACCCAACTCTATCATTTAGCGCAAAAGATTCACCAAACCCAAGTCAATGACGAAATCACCCCCTACCTGCCCAAAGTAGAGGAAGTTCTCGACGACTTGAGTAAAGAGGAACTTATTCAGCGTTTGGTCTCGGTAGAATTTGCGCGCTTCCACAATTACTACAAAAACGCCAAAGACCTCAACAGCTCATCCAAAGAAGGCGATGGCGGACGTGAAAAAGTCAAGCACAACAAAAAAGACAGTACCCGCTTCTTTATCAATATTGGTGCCCGCGACGATTACAACTGGATGCATTTAAAAGATTTTTTAAAGTCAACCTTACAGTTAGATCAAGAGGAGGTATTCCATGTGGATGTTATGGACGGGTTCTCTTTCTTCAATACACCCAACAGCTTCCGCGAGAAGGTGATGGAAACCTTTAGCGACTTTAAACTCGACGGAAGAAAGATCAATGTAGAAATCTCGGAGAAAGCCCCCCGTGGAGGCGGTGGAGGAAAATACGGGAAACGCAAAGGTGGAGATCGCCGCAAAGACCGTAAAAGCTTTTTTAGCGATGGAGACGACTTCGCGAAAAAGAAAAAGAAAAAAGGCGGAAAAGGGAAAAAACCCAGTGGATTTGGCCGCCGTGCTAGACGTTAAAATATCCTAAGGGGGAAAGCAGACTCCATTTTTTCTTGCTACTTTTGTTGCTATGCGGAAATTACTCAGCCTTGCTTTTCTATTCCTTAGTGCATTCCAATTTATTCACGCACAAGAAGGTACCACCTTGTTGAAAGGGAAGGTAAAAAACGACAGTACCGATGAGTTAATGACCAGCGTGCATGTACTCAACCTCAGTTCGGTTGAAGGGGTGATTACCGACCGTGACGGAAACTTTGAAATTGCCGTACAAGCACAAGACACCCTCTATTTCTCCTACCTTGGTTACAAGCCGTTGAAAGTAGCTGTGAGCAACGACATGATTAAATTTGGTGCTCCTGTATTTCGCTTAACCCAACTCTCTTTTGCCTTAGAAGAAGTGATCGTACGTCCTTATCAACTCACAGGCTATTTGGACATCGATGTGCGCAAGGTACCCCTCAACCCCGCCGGACGATACAATATTCCCGGTTTGCCGCAGTCGGGTTATGAAGCGGGGAACCGCAACCGCTCTTCCATCTCAAAGGCCATTGGCTCTTTGTTTAACCCTGCCGATTTTCTCTACAACCTCTTCGGGAAAAACCCCAAACAAATGCGGAAACTCAAAAAAATGCGGGAAGACGATCAAATTAAAAGTTTATTGGGGACAAAATTCGACCGAGAGGTACTGGTGCAACTTTTGGGTATCGACCGCGTGAACTTGGACGAAATTTTACGCAACTGCAACTACTCCAACACCTTTATTCAACAAGCCAACGATTTACAGATTCTAGAGGCCATTAGTGGCTGTTATGAGGAATACAAGATTTTACAATTGTAAAATGAGTGCCTTAGAGGATTTGTTATTGCAATGTTTTGCCTCGGTTGCCGACCGAGAAAAAGCCGCAGCTTATATTGAAGCAGCCCCAGAACGCTTTCAAGAACTTTTCGATTTAGCTTGCTCCCCCAAAGACAGTCGCGCACATGTGGTTGCGGCTTGGGTATTGGAAAAATACAGCCTTCATCGATTGGAGGTGCTCGAAGACCAGCTCGACACTTTTCTACAAGGCGTGGCCATTCAAAAACACGAAAGCAAACGTCGCCCCATGATGAAACTCCTCTATCACTATTGCCGAAAGAAAGAACTCCGTGCACAATTAAGTAAAAAACAAATCGACGGGATTGTTGCCGCTTGTTTCGACTATATGTTGGAAGCAGAAAAGGCAGCAGCCCTAGCCTTTGCGATGAAAACCCTGCACTTTTTCCGCCAACACGAAGATTGGATAGAAGAAGAATTACAGGCCTATATCGCCCAGCGGCTTCCCAACAGCAGCGCAGGATTTCGTTCGGTCGTACGTCAAATATCGTGACACAGCTTTAGTGTTTACCCTAGAAGCCTTATCTTTGCCCTTTATTTTTTCGATATGAAACTCACCGCCTTAAATGCCATTTCACCCATCGACGGTCGCTACCGCAGTAAGACCAAAACCCTTGCCGCCTTTTTCTCGGAAGAAGCCTTAATCAAGTACCGTGTTCGGGTTGAAATCGAGTATTTCATTGCACTTTGTGAACTCCCCCTTCCTCAATTGGAAAGCTTTAATCCTTCATTGTTTGAAGAATTGCGCAGCATCTATCAGCACTTTACCGAAGAAGATGCCAAAGAGGTCAAGGAAATCGAAAAAACCACCAACCACGACGTTAAGGCCGTAGAGTATTTTATCAAAAAAGAGTTTGATCGTCTTGAGTTACAAGAATACAAAGAGTTCATTCACTTTGGACTCACTTCCCAAGACATCAACAACACCTCCATTCCGCTTTCGGTAAAAGAAGCGGTGGAGAAAGTATACTTGCCTAGCCTAGATGAAGTGCTGGAGCAATTAGCCGCTTTAGCAGAAGAGTACAAAGAGGTACCCCTTTTGGCACGTACCCATGGTCAACCCGCTTCTCCTACCCGCTTGGGGAAAGAGATTGAGGTGTTTGTACAACGCATAAAAGAACAGCGAAACGCATTATTGCAAGTACCCCATGCAGCAAAATTTGGTGGGGCAACGGGTAATTTTAACGCCCATAAAGTGGCCTACCCCAAAAACGACTGGAAAGCTTTTGGACAAGATTTTGTCGAAAACCGTTTGGGCTTGCACCACTCCTTCCCTACCACACAAATCGAACACTACGACCACTTTGCTGGCTTGTGCGATGCCATGAAACGCATCAATACCATTCTCATTGATCTCGATCGTGATCTTTGGACCTATATTTCCATGGATTACTTTAAGCAAAAAATCAAAGCTGGAGAAGTAGGTTCCTCAGCAATGCCCCATAAAGTAAACCCCATTGACTTTGAAAATTCGGAAGGAAATTTGGGCATTGCCAATGCACTTTTCGGGTATTTAGCTGAAAAACTTCCCGTATCGCGTTTACAACGCGACTTGACAGATAGTACTGTTTTACGCAATATTGGAACCCCTTTTGGGCACTCCTTAATCGGATTCCAATCGACCTTAAAAGGACTTGGAAAGCTGCTCCTCAATGAAGAAAAAATTAGAGAGGACCTGGAAAACAATTGGGCAGTTGTTGCAGAAGCAGTGCAAACCATCTTGCGTCGAGAAGGCTATCCTAATCCTTATGAAGCTTTAAAAGAACTCACCCGTACCAACGAAGCGGTTACGCAAGCCTCTATGCACGCTTTTATCGATCAATTGGATATCGACAGTAAAGTTAAGGCCGAATTAAAAACGATTAACCCGTTCAACTACACGGGAATTTAGTCTTTTAACGCATCCAGATATTCTCCGCCAGGCACATCGACCAGTTGTGTAATCATGGCTACCTGATTGAGGTCTATCTTACCCTCTATCTCCATTAAGACATAATCGAAACGGGTTTGTGTATCCAGTTGAATGGAGTCGTTGTTGTCGATGTACGCTTGTAGTCCTTGAACAAACATGACTAAGCGTTCTACCGTACTCTCCCCACTGCCATAAATTGCAGCAAACTGTACCCTGATCCCTTTTTCTGTAATGTTGAGGACAGAAGTAAGCGGAGTTTGTTGAATTTCGTTGGTGAGCCAACTTTCCATTTCCGTAGAAATCTCAGCATTTTTTGTACTCATTACCCGAAAACGGCGCAAGGACTGAATCATATCGATAAAGGCTTGGGAGTCGGGGTCGCTGGCGTTGACCTTGAACTTACTCAAGAGTTGAAACATTTGCGGACTAATGTTCAAATGGGTAACCTCTTTGTGGGTAGAAAAAGTGGAAAATACATCCTGAGCATGGAGGGTGGAAGTTAGAAAAAAGCAAAAAAGGAGCAGTCGTTTCATTTGTGGAATAATCTTTGCGCTAAAGATAAGCGAAACCCAAAGGTTTTATTAATTTGCATTTGCTTTTTAACCCACTCACATGAAAAAAACACGCTTTCTTGCACTTCTTTTAAGCATCGGATTAACAGCTTGTAGCAGTGAAGACATCGACGATAATCAAATCAATGTAGTTGCCGATCCAGGTGATCAAAGCAGCACTTCCACTTCAACCACCGATACTTCATCGAGCACGACGGAAACTCCAGTAGTGACTGCCAATACTGAAGTTAATGATTTCATTTGGAAGGGGATGAATTTATGGTACTATTGGCAAGAAGAGGTGGAGCAATTAGCCGACACAGTGGACGACAACCAAAGTGACTACATCAACTACCTTTCTTCCATTGTTGACCCAGAAGATTTTTTTGACAGTTTAAATCATCCCGATGATCGTTTTAGTTGGATCGATCCCGACTATGAGAACTTAGAAAACCAGCTTTCAGGTATTTCAGCATCCAATGGGATGAAGTTTTTATTGTATCGTCGTTGTACTGGTTGTGAGGGCTTAATTGGCGCAGTGACCTATGTTTTACCCGATTCTGATGCAGCAGAAAAGGGCGTTATTCGCGGGGATTTATTCAATGCTGTTAATGGACAAGAACTTACTTTAGACAATTACGCAAGCTTACTTTATGGCGAAGCATTAAATTACAGTATCGATTTGGTCACCTATGATGGTGCTGCTGATCTAGTGACTCCTAGAGACATCACCATCAACTTGGTGAAAGAAGAAAACTTCCAAGAAATCCCTATTCACAAAGCAGAGGT
>WTJP01000171.1:5929-23405 GCA_011526275.1 Candidatus Arcticimaribacter sp.
TATATTTTAACCTCTAACCGCAGTGCCTCGGCCAGTGAATTGTTGATTAACGGATTGAGTCCGCACATCGAGGTAATTCAAGTAGGAACAGCCACTTACGGAAAGAATGTAGGCTCGATTACCCTGTATGACTACATCGACAACGAAAACGATATCCGCAATCCCAACCACACCTATGCAATGCAACCCATTGTATTGCGCATAGCGAATAGCGAAGGTTTTGCCGACTATACCAACGGACTTACTCCAGATATCGACCTGAGAGAAAGTGCTTCTACCTTTGGTGTCCTTGGCGACCCAAGCGAGCCCTTGTTGGCTGCTGCTTTAAGCCATATAAGTGGTGGGTCGGGGAAAATAGCTCAGCCCTATTCTCCTTTTATTCCGATAAAGGATAAAATGGAAGAAGGCCAACAAAGAATGTTTGTTGACCTTCCAAAAGGGTTTAAGTTTAGTATTGACTAAAAGTTGTAGTTCAAACCAAGGCGAAAGTTTCTTCCCTTGGTGGTGAAATTAGCGATCTCAACATATTCAGCATCGAAGAGGTTACTCACCCAAAACCTTGCGGTTAAATTCCCTTCACCAAAGGTTTTCGCATAACTTAAATCAACAATATTATAGGCATCAAGGAGAGAAGTATCAACGGCTTGACGCTCTCCTCGGTGAGTGAAAACAGCGTTTAAACCTTCACTTGCAGACAAAGGAATTCCCAGTTGAGCGTTTAAACTGTGTTTTGGCAAACGAAGTAAATCCCCTTCTTTCAACTCGGTAAAAGTGTAGTTGAGGCGTAAATCAACCACATCATAGACTTGATTAGCATAGCTGAACTCCACTCCTTGAAAGACCACGTCAGAGGGAGCGTTA
The DNA here is from genome assembly GCA_011526275.1 of Candidatus Arcticimaribacter sp. Classification (GTDB taxonomy): domain Bacteria; phylum Bacteroidota; class Bacteroidia; order Flavobacteriales; family Flavobacteriaceae; genus Arcticimaribacter. The sequence goes on from WTJP01000171.1 coordinate 6,791, forward strand.
GCATAGGCATAGGTTGTAAAATCATATACGATTTTAGGGTCCTCTTTACGTTGAAAATAAACCAAAGAAGCATTGGCATCGTCGAGTTCAAACACCGCACCCAATTCGATAGATTGTGTTTCCTCTGGCGCCAAATCGGCATTGCCTGAATAGGTATCATACAACTGAAATAAGCTAGGCGCGATAAAAGCCGTGCTTATGCTTCCTAAAAGTTTTACTTGCGCTTGTTTTAGGGGTAAAGTATAGGAAGGGTTTAGGCTGTAGGTGAAATGACTTCCATAGGTTTGATGATTGCTTAAACGCGCTCCTGTGTTCAGATTGAAACCTCCCTCGGTTACATAGACCACATTGGCAAAAAGGTCGTTTTGACGGGTGGCCGTTGCGCCTTCATAGCTTCCTTCTTGGAAGAGGAAACCCTGAATACTGTACAAGCGATCGGAGAATTTTAAACGGTTTACCACTTCTAACGAGCTATTTTTTGCCGAGTAATTGGTGGGGAAATTATCGCGGTAATCTCTTTCGGTATTTTGCAGGCCTGCATTTAAAGCAACTTCGCCCTTCGCATAGGCAAAGGAACTATTGAAAGAAAAACTTTCCAGATCACTGGTGCCTGAAAATTCAGCATCTTCTACGGGGAAGACATTGTCGTAATCGTTCTCAATTTTAGCCTTACTAGCCAACACAGTCCAAGAGAATTTCTCTCCCTTATTCCCCAATTGGGCGTTAATGTTATAACGGAAAAATGGATCAACTTCAGTCCCGTTCGCCACCGCACTCATTCCGTTGGTACGCAAACTAGACAGTCCTACTTTGTATTGCAGTTTTTCGGAAGCAGCAGCATAATTGATGTTGTTCGACAAATAGGTGAAGGCATCATACTTGGCATTTTGAGCGACTTCTGTTCCCGTGTATAAGCCGAGGTTCAATTGACTTTTCCCCACTATCTTCTTGGTCGTGATATTAATCACAGCAGCTGCGGCAGCGCTTCCATAAAGCGTACTTGCCCCTCCTTTTAAAATCTCAATCGAATCAATTTGATCGAGACTTAAGAAGTTTAAATCAAAATCATTGTCAATTCTAGAGGGATCAGCTACCCGAACCCCATCGACCAAAATCAAAACTTGGTAGTTGTTGCTTCCACGAATAGCCATCCGCAGGTTTTGCCCCGTAATGGAGCGATTCCCCAAAACGGATATTCCCGCTTGGGTGTCGAGTAATTCGGCAAGATTTCTCCCGTTGAATCGCTCAATCTGCTTTTGATCAATGCGCACAATGGTTTTCCCCGACTGGGAACGTTTTAAAGGAAGACGACTGTCAAGTACGACCACCTCATCTAAATACTTGGTGGCTAGACTTAAACTGTCTTGGGTTACGGTTTCCTGTGCATAGAGCTTGCCTATACACAAGGCGGAGAGCACCATTGCATTTCTCAATGGATTCATAGTTCATGTTTTAAAAATGGGATACAACATCCTTAGCCATTTCCTTCTTTATCCCCGAAGATTGAAATCACTATGAATAGGCAGGTCTCCTGGCTTGCGTTCTTCTAAGGCCTTCCCGAATGAATTCAGTGGCATAAGGTTTTAGAAAACATCCCCCAAAGGCGGACTAAGCTTACAGTTGCGGGTACAGCATTGGTTTTTCACCAATTTCCCTTTTCATTTTCGAAAAGAAAAACCCATTCACAAAACAAAATTACGAAATCGTCAACGACTTATGCCGTTTGCAAGTAGGTCTTTTTAACGGTAGAAAACGTGTAAAAAAGAACAAGCGTGTAAAACAGGTCTCCTGCTAGGGTATTTCCAAAGAAGGGAATCGCTAAAGTAAAACAGCTCATCAATCCTTCAAGCGTCAAAGGATAGTGCAACAACCAAACCCCAAGATTAGATACTACAAAAAAGAGTGTAGACCCTGCAAGGATGGAAGGAAAATGCAGCTTTTTTCGGCGCATACCCATAAGGGAAATAAGGGCAAAAGCCCCATAAACAAAGAGATTAATCCAACTCAGACCCAAAACCAAATCGGTAATGAAAAGGCAAAATAAAGGAAGAAGAAAGGCAAACCATTTTTGTTGAAAACGGGCTGCAGCAAAAAGGGCGATCCCTGTTATGGGCGCAAAATTGGGAGGATGTGGTAGCAAACGCGAAGCCACAGCCAAACCAATTAAACTAATCACCAGCATTGTTTCTCTCTTCAAATTCTTCATTGGATTAATTCTTTGTGTAAAGTTAACCAATTTTATTTAGTCAAATACATCTTACGACGTGCGTAAAGATTGTAGAACTCGTCGTCTTTCAAGGAGTCCACAAACAAAATACTCTCCCCAGTACTCTTCATTTCTGGTCCAAGTTGCTTGTTCACATTAGGGAACTTATTGAACGAGAAGACCGGTTGTTTGATGGCGTAGCCTTCCAATTGCGGATTGAAATCAAAGTCGGTGACCTTATTTTCTCCCAGCATTACCTTGGTGGCGTAGTTCACATAAGGCTCTTTGTAGGCCTTGGCAATGAAAGGTACTGTTCGCGAAGCGCGTGGGTTGGCTTCAATGATATAAACCTTATCGTCTTTTACCGCAAACTGAATGTTGATGAGTCCTACCGTATTGAGTGCCTTAGCAATCTTGTGGGTATGGTCTTTAATTTGTTGTAATACATACTCACCCAAGTTGAAAACAGGAAGAGTAGCGTTAGAGTCACCCGAGTGGATTCCACAGGGCTCAATGTGCTCCATGATTCCAATGATATACACATTTTCCCCATCGCAAATGGCATCAGCTTCTGCCTCAATCGCACCATCGAGATAGTGGTCTAACAACAATTTGTTGTTTGGAATCTTACGCAATAAGTCTACTACATGTTGCTCCAAATCTTCCTTGTTGATTACAATTTTCATTCCTTGTCCACCTAGAACGTATGACGGACGAACGAGAATTGGGAAATTGAGTTGATCGGCCAAAGCGAGGGCTTGATCGGCATTTTCTGCCACGCCAAACTCTGGGTAAGGAATATCATTCTCCTTCAATAAAGTAGAAAAACTTCCGCGGTCTTCTGCTAAATCGAGGGACTGGAAGCTGGTTCCAATAATCTTAATGCCATAACGATCGAGCTTCTCGGCTAATTTTAAAGCGGTTTGACCACCCAACTGAACAATTACTCCTTCTGGTTTCTCGTGTTGGATAATGTCGTAGATATGCTCCCAAAAGACAGGCTCGAAGTAAAGCTTATCGGCTGTATCAAAGTCGGTTGAAACCGTTTCTGGGTTACAGTTAATCATGATGGTTTCGTAGCCACATTCTGCGGCTGCTAAAACTCCGTGCACACAGCAGTAGTCAAATTCAATTCCTTGACCAATACGGTTAGGTCCAGAACCTAATACAATGATTTTTTTCTTGTCGGTAACCACACTTTCGTTGTCGCTGTAAGGCGCACCGTCGGCTAACTGCATTTGCTCCTCAAAAGTGGAATAGTAGTAGGGTGTTTTTGCTTCAAATTCTGCAGCACAAGTATCTACTAACTTATACACCCGCTGGATTCCTAACTCCTCGCGCTTGTTGTACACTTGGCTCTCAAGACAGTCGAGCATATGCGCGATTTGACGGTCGGCAAAACCTTTTTGCTTGGCTTCAAGCAATAAAGCTTTGTCTAATGTATCGATTTTGTATTCCCCTATCTCTTTTTCAAGAATATAGAGTTCTTCAATTTGGCGTAAGAACCAGAGGTCTATTTTGGTGATTTCGTGGATACGACTTAATGGTATTCCCATTTGAATAGCATCGTAAAGTACAAACACACGGTCCCAGCTCGCGAAAGTGAGTTTTTGAATAATGGTCTCGTAATCGGTATAGCTTTTCCCGTCGGCACCTAATCCGTTACGTTTAATTTCAAGGGATTGCGTGGCTTTGTGCAAAGCTTCTTGGAAAGAGCGACCAATTCCCATGACCTCTCCTACCGATTTCATTTGTAAACCGAGCACGCGATCGGAACCTTCGAATTTGTCGAAATTCCAGCGTGGAATTTTTACGATAACATAATCTACCGTAGGCTCAAACAAAGCCGAAGTCGATTGTGTAATTTGGTTGTCGAGTTCATCAAGTGTATACCCGATGGCTAACTTAGCGGCAATCTTTGCAATCGGGTAACCCGAGGCTTTCGATGCCAAGGCAGATGAACGCGAAACACGTGGATTAATTTCAATAGAAATAATATCTTCTTTCTCGTCTGGACTCACAGCAAACTGCACATTACAACCTCCTGCAAAGTCTCCAATACTGCGCATCATCTTGATGGCCATGTCACGCATGCGCTGGTAGGTCGCATCCGACAAGGTCATGGCAGGAGCTACTGTAATCGAATCTCCCGTATGGATTCCCATGGGATCCATGTTTTCAATGGTACAGATAATAACGACGTTATCGTTTTTATCCCGCAATAATTCTAACTCGTATTCTTTCCAACCCAACAAGGCTTTATCAATTAAGACCTCATGAATAGGAGATGCTTCTAAACCGCGGGTAAGTAATTCGTCGAAGTCTTCTGCTTTGTGCACAAAAGATGCCCCTGTTCCTCCTAAGGTAAAGGAAGGACGGATCACCAATGGGAATCCGAATTTCTGGGCAATCTCTTTCCCTTTTAAGAAAGAAGTCGCTGTGTCGGCTGGTGCAACAGGAATATCAAGGGTTTGCATCAACTCTTTAAACTGTTGACGGTCTTCCGTGATATTAATCGCATCGATATCAACCCCAATAATTTCAACATTGAAATCTTCCCAAACTCCTTTCTCATCAGCTTCGATACACAAGTTCAAAGCTGTTTGACCTCCCATGGTGGGTAAAACCGCATCGATATCATCGTGTTCTTTGAGGATTTCAATGAGCGATTTAGTCGTCAATGGTTTCAGGTAAATATGATCGGCCATAGAGGGGTCGGTCATAATCGTGGCAGGATTGGAATTGATCAAGACAGTTTCAATGCCATCTTCACGAAGAGAACGAAGGGCTTGAGAACCGGAATAATCAAATTCACAGGCCTGACCAATAATGATAGGACCTGAACCAATAATGAGGATTTTGTTGAGATTTTCTTTCTTCGGCATAATCTAGAATAGTGTCAAAATAAATATAAAAAAAAAGTGTTACTTACAAATAAGTAACACTCTAATATGATGATTATCAATCATTATTTCTTGTGTCTTGGTTCCGAGGAAACTGAAATTTTCTTTCTTCCTTTAGCTCTTCGGCTCGCCAATACTTTACGTCCGTTGGCAGAGGCCATACGCTCTCTGAAACCGTGTTTGTTTCTTCTTTTTCTCTTCGAGGGTTGGAATGTTCTTTTCATGTTTACTTGGAATGAATAAAAGCAAAAATTCCTGCTTTTTTTATCGAGGGCAAATATACGATAAGTTTTATTTTAGACAAGGAGAATTAAAAAATTGTTCCGATAGTTTTTCTTAATTTAGCCACAAAAATAATCCATGTTTCCTAAGGTCATAAAACTCATTCTTGCCGCAGCTACAATCGCCTATGCTATTTACCAGTTTATCGAGAGCTATATCGGTAACGGGATCTTCCTATTACTCATCGCAGGGATGTTTATTTTACTCTATTTTAAAAATGAAATTATCTTTTTGGCCTTTTTGCGTTTGCGCAAACAAGACTTCGAGGGAACCCAGCACTGGCTAAACCGTATTAGTAATCCACAAGCTAACCTAGTTACCAAACAACAGGGGTATTATCATTACTTACATGGAGTAATCGAATCGCAAACCAACTTAACCAAAGCAGAAAAATCATTTAGAAAAGCGCTTTCTTTTGGTTTATCCATGAGTGCCGATGAGGCCATGGCCAAATTAAGCCTCGCGGGAATCTTAATGCAGAAGAGAAGAAAGCGAGAAGCTACTACACTTTTAAACGAAGCCAAGAAGGCAGATAAACACAATATGTTGGGGCAACAAATTAAAATGATGCAACAACAAATGAAGAAAATCTAAGGCCCCTCCTCTACCGGTAGGGCAATGTGATAAAGTTTTCTCGACTTGTTGTTTAAATGATTCTGCAACAACCATGGGTTATACAATTTCATGGTTTTGTAATTCACGCCCATTTGCTTTGAAAAGCGTGCAATGTTTCCAATCGCTGTATCCACTTCCACCGTTCTGTATTGCAATGGCGTGTACATTTGCGCCTCATCGATAAAAAATCCATAACGATCGGGAGATTCGACAATGGCTTTCACCGCCAAAATTCGAAACATATAACGCTTGGTTTCAGTACCCAACAACAAATCGTAATAATTATCGACCTGCTGTTTGCTTAACAAGCGTTGTATCCCAGCCATTCCTCTGTTGTAGGAGGCAGCCGCCAAGGTCCATGAACCCAAACGTTCTTTTGCTTTTTTAAGGTAGGTGCAGGCAGTTCTTGTGGCCAGCTCTACATGATAACGCTCATCTACATTGCTGTTGACCTCTAAACCCAACTCCCGACCCGTTGCACGCATAATTTGCCAAAAGCCCTTTGCGCCTGCAGAAGAGGTGACATTCTCTAAACCACTTTCAATTAAAGCCAAATATTTAAAATCATCGGGCACCCCCTCCTCTTTTAATATTTTTTCAATTTGTGGGAAAAACTTGTGTGCGCGTTTGATCATTAAAATGGTATTGGACTGCCAATAGGTGTTCACCAAAAGCTCTTTGTCCATACGTTCGCGTAGATCGGCTTCCTCTAGTTGCATGCGCTCCCCGGCAAAAATCACTTCATCGGGAACATGCAGCGCGTGTATTTTATAGTCCGATGGCTCTCCATAATGAATAAAGGCGGAGGGGTTCAACCCGCCAAAAGCGAATAAAAAAATCGCCAATGCGGCAAAGACATAAAATAGTTTTGTAGATAGCTTTCTCATACGGTTTGTGGTAATAGTAGTTCGGGTAATTGTTTATTGAACCATTTATGGTGGGTTAATATCATGGCGTGTGAGGCATCTTTTAAACGATAAAAGCGTCCACTGGTATCAAGATTTTCAATGGGAAAAACATGGTCTTTATCTCCGTGAATATGAATAATACTTGAATCAAATTGCGTTTGCCCCCAGTGTACAATAGTATCGATGCTCCAATCGAGATAGGCAGGATCGCGTTCTGAAAGGTACTTTTGATAAGCTTCTACCTTAGGGCGAATAGAAGGTCCAAAAACATAGAGCGCCAAACTTTCTAAACTCTTGATCCACTGGGTGGGCAAAAGTTTATGGGCACCTGTTTTCTTCGCCAACTTCATGCTTCTAGGTAACTCCATCTTGGTCTTTACACTTGAAACAATGATTAGCTGACGGCAGTCGATTAATTTGGCCATTTCCTGTACCAAAATCCCACCAAACGAAACTCCCAATAGTATGGGATTTTTATGGGTAATACGTTCACACATGCGTTGGGCAAAATCACTTAAGGATTCATTTTGATGGGGTGGCATCCACGATAATTTCACCACTTCAAACTCTTCAGGCAAGTTGATGAACTCGAAAATACGCGGACTAGCCGCCATTCCGGGCATTAAGTAAATAGGTATCGTTTCTTTCAAGGTTTAAGCTTCTATATTAAATACGCGTTAAATTAATATTTCGTATATTTGTGCTCTGAATTTTAGGAAATCCACAACAATTTAACAAATAATTGTTGAACCAAACAAACAAAAGAAAGCCCAAAACAAAATCACTTTTATGAATCAACTCGTACTCGAAAACAACGATTTTTTGCGTCAATTTGAAGTAATGGTCGATGATACCATGGCGCGCATTGAATATGCCGAACAAGAACGCAAAATCTTTCTAACCAAATTGATTGTTCCCGAAAATATTGCCAGTCCTGAATTCAAAGACGAATTCATTAAAACGGTATTAGAGCACGTAGCCGATCGCAACCTTAAAGTGGTTCCAACTAGCCCTGAAATTGCTGGTTTTCTTCGTAAAAACAAACGCTACAAAGAATTGCTTCCGGTAGGAATTAAGCTCTAGTCAGCTCGCACAAATCCCTCTTCATCAATACGTTGAAGTTGCACTTTCTCTAGGGTGTTAACCAAAGACGGATTCCAAGGTTTTCTCAACTTGACATAGTTAGAGCTAAACCCGTGAATGTATCCTTTTTTGTTTTCTCCTTCCCAAAGCACCTCTTGAGTACTCCCCAATTGACTTTGATAGAAAGCATTTCGTTTTTTGGCAGAAAGTCCACGTAACATTTTAGAACGCTTGTTGCGCACCGCCATGGGAACTACTGCATCAAAACTTGCAGCTTCTGTGTTGGGTCGTTCAGAATAGGTGAAGACATGCAGGTAAGCTATATCCAAATCGGTTAGAAAACGATAGGTCGTTAGGAAATCTTCCTCTGTCTCTCCCGGAAAACCTACGATTACATCTACCCCTATGCAGGCATGGGGCATGGCCGTTTTTATGTTTTTTACGCGATCAGCATAAAGGGCCGATAAATAACGTCGTCGCATTTTTTTCAAAACGGCATCACTTCCACTTTGCAATGGAACATGGAAATGCGGTACAAATCGTTCACTTTGGGCAACGAAAGCGATGGTTTCGTTCTTTAATAAGTTGGGCTCAATAGAAGAAATTCGAATGCGATTGATGCCTTCCACTTTATCCAAGGCGGTAACCAAATCGAGAAAAGTGTCTTTGTGGCGCTTTAAACCAAATTCCCCTTTGCCAAAGTCACCAATATTCACCCCAGTGAGTACAATTTCTTTGATGTCTTGCTGGGCAATTTCACGGGCTTTTTCCACTACATTCTCAACGGTATCGCTACGCGAAATTCCGCGAGCTAATGGAATGGTACAGTAGGAGCATTTATAATCGCAGCCGTCTTGTACTTTTAGAAAAGCGCGGGTTCTATCACCAGTAGAAAAACTACTTTCATAGGTGTTCACCTCTTGAATTTCACAGGAGTGGATTTCAGAAGTTGAGCGCTTGGTGAGATCCTCTAAATACTGGGTTAACTTAAATTTCTCTGAAGCGCCTAAAACCAAATCTACACCATCCACTTCAGCCAAAGCCTCGGGTTGCAATTGCGCATAACACCCAATGGCAGCGACAAATGCTTCGCTGTTTTGACGGAGCACTTTCGCCACTAGCGATTTGAAGCGCTTGTCGGCATTTTCAGTCACTGAACAGGTATTGATTACATAAACATCGGCCACGGCGTCAAACTCCACCCGCTCATAATGCAAGCTGGAAAAATCTTTAGCAATCTGAGCCGTTTCAGAAAAGTTGAGTTTACACCCAAGGGTATGAAAAGCTACCCGTGTTTTTGCAACGGAGGTATCGGTTCTATTTTGTGTTACTGCAGTAATCAAGACTGATGTAAATAGCTTAATTTTGGAACAAAGATACATTTTGAAGCGCAATTTCTCCTCCCCTTTTTGGTTGCTTTTCTCCCTCATGGGCGGACTCTTCTTCTTCAACAGCTGCAACAATTCGTTGGCGGTAGATACGCAGCAGGTCTTTCGGTACAATGAATTTAGAAACATCACCTCGCTGGACCCTGCTTTTGCGCGTAATCCTCAAAACATTTGGCCCATACAGCAGGTTTTTAATGGACTTGTGCAACTAGACGACTCCCTCAATGTAATCCCAGAAATTGCCAAGCGTTGGGAAATTGATTCAACGGGTAGGGTTTACACTTTCTACCTTAAGAAAGACATATTATTTCACACTTCCCCGCAATTTAAAGAAGCCAAAAGAGCGGTAGTTGCCCAAGACTTTGTGTATAGTTTCAATCGATTAACCGACCCAAAAGTGGGTTCCCCAGGTGGTTGGGTACTCCAACAAGTGAAAGACTACAAAGCCATTAACGATAGCGTCTTTCAAATTCGCTTAAAACAGCCGTTCCCGCCATTCTTGAGCTTGTTGAGCATGCGCTACTGTTCGGTAGTGCCGCATGAAGTGGTCGAAGATCCAACGCATGAATTCCGAAAACACCCCATTGGTACAGGCCCTTTTCAATTTAAAGCTTGGGAGGAAGATATCAAACTCGTATTGCGGAAAAACCCCCACTATTTTGAACGAGACGAAAAGGGACAACAACTCCCTTATTTAGAAGCCATTGCCATTCAATTTTTACCCGATATACAAAGTGAGTTCATGCAATTCGCTCAGGGAAAATTTGACTTTTTAAACTCGCTTGATCCTTCCTATAAAGATGAATTGCTCACTCCTTTAGGAGAATTACAACCTCATTATCAAGGAAAAATCCAATTGCAAAAAGGGCCTTACCTCAACACCGAATATATTGGGCTTTATCTAGACAGTAAAAACCCTGCACTGCAATCGAAAAAAATTAGACAAGCCATCAATATTGGTTTTGATCGTAAAAAGATGATCACCTATTTGAGAAACACCATTGGTTTTGCAGCAGAAGAAGGTTTTGTCCCCCTTGGCTTAGCTGGGAGAAGCAAAATTAAATTCAGTCGTTACCAGCCTGAAAAGGCGCGAACTTTGGTGCAAGAATATCTCGAGGAAGGAAATGAAACCCCCAAAATTAGACTCGCTACTGATATCAATTATCTTGACATTTGCGAATACCTACAGCAAGAACTGAAAAAAGTGGGGATTGAAATTCAAATTGATCTCATGCCCACACCCACGCTTCGGCAGGCAAAATCTTCGGGAAAATTAGAAGCTTTTCGCGCCAGTTGGATCGCCGACTACCCCGATGCTGAAAACTACCTCTCCCTTTTCTACTCGCCCAACTTTTCCCCCAACGGACCTAATTACACCCACTTTCATGCTCAAAAATTCGACTCCTTATACCAAGATGCTTTGAGCAGCACTTCCCTTGAGAAAAGAGCGTTACAATATCGCACTATGGATGAATTGATTATGCAAAATTATCCGGTAGTTCCCCTCTACTACGATCAAGCGGTGCGCTTTGTACAAGGAAATGTGAAAGGCATGGAAATGAATCCCCTCAATTTATTGCAATTAAAAAAGGTGTATAAAGACCGTCCTTAGTCTTTTCGCCATTGGGCAGATTGCTCAAACACTTCGGCTAAAATAGCGGTATCAATTTCGGTTAAAAGCTGTCCTCGACGTTCCATCATGGCCGCATTTGCTTCCAAAGCTTTATCAAAAGCGTAGGTTTTTAAACCCTGGGCTCCTCCGTAGGAAAAGCTGGGTAAAAAAGTACGTGGAAAGCCCGACCCGAAAAGGTTGGCACAAATGCCCACTACAGTAGCCGTATTAAAAGTGGAATGAATGCTACAGCGACTAAAATCTCCCATCATCAGGCCACAAAACTGTAAATCGGTTTTGGCAAAGCGCTCTTGCTCATAATTCCACAGGCGTAATTTTCCGTAATTGTTTTTCAGGTTAGAGGCATCGGTTGCTGCCCCAATATTGCACCACTCCCCAATTACAGCATTGCCCAAGAAACCGTCATGTCCTTTGTTTGAATATCCAAATAACACAACGTTGCTGAGCTCGCCCCCTACTTTCCCAAAGGGACCAATGGTCGTTCCACCGTATATTTTCGCCCCCATTTTCACCACTGCATTTTCGCACAATGCAATACTTCCACGCAACATACTGCCTTCCATCACCTCAGCATTTTTACCAATGTAAATGGGGCCTTCACTTGCATTGAGTATAGCACATTCTACTTTGGCCCCTTCTTCAAGAAAAACATTTTCCGGAGCAATAACACGGTTGGTGGAAGAAATCGGAGCGCTTTTGCGTTGCTGGGTGATGCGTTCAAAATCTTGCTTTAAAACTGCAGCATTGTGTAGAAATAAATCGGCAACTCCTTTTAAGTGCATTAGTTCTCCCTCAAACTCAATTTTGGGATAAGCAGTTATGTCAGCAGGAGGCTGTTCGCTTGTTTTATAAGCGATCACGGCATCTGCCTTGACCAGCTGTTGTCCCGTTTCTAGCGCTTGTATCGCTTCTACCAAAGCGGCATTAGGCACAAATGATGCGTTGACAAAGGTGTTGATCTCCGAAAACACAGGCGGATATTTGGCTTGAAGATAGCCTTGGGTATAAACACTACAGTCCGAATGAAGAGCAGCTTCCCATTTGTCTTGCAAGCGATCGATCCCTATACGCAGCTGTGCCACGGGACGCAGGTAAGTAAAAGGTAGTAAGTGATTACGCTCGGGTCCATCAAAAAGGAGAATGCTCATGGGCGTCGATAATTTTGTAGTGGTTTAAAGCCTAAAATTAGGGATAATAATTTGAAGCAAAACAAGGGCAAAAAAAAACTGCCCTATTGGACAGTTCTTTCGTAAGGGTTAAGTTCAATTTATTTTTTGAACTTGGCGTATTTGTTCTTGAATTTATCGATACGTCCTGCGGTGTCAACCAATTTGGTTTTCCCAGTGTAAAAAGGGTGAGACGTACGTGAGATTTCTAATTTCACCAATGGATATTCATTTCCATCAATCTCGATGGTTTCTTTCGCATTAACGGTTGACTTTGTAATGAACACATCGTCATTCGACATGTCTTTAAAGGCTACTAGTCTGTAATTATCTGGATGAATACCTGCTTTCATAATCGCTATTCTTTTAAAACGTGTGCAAATGTAAATGTTTTTTCTAACTTTATAAAATAGAAACCTAATTAAAACTTGAATTTTTACGACTTATGGAAAACCAAGCCTCTACACTAAAATCACACATCCTTCAATACGGTATTCTCCTAGGAGCAATTTCTGTTGTTTTTAATCTCATGCTCTACTTTTTAGACATGCATTACACCCAAGAGTCGGCCGTGCAATGGGTGAATTGGTTCATCACTATTTCGGTAACCGTTCTGGGGATTTACAACTTTAGATCTTCCAACGAAGGCTTTTTAGGCTTAGGCGATGCATTGAAATTAGGCCTTGGAATTGGGGTGATTGCTGCATTTTTTGCCATTGCATACACCTTTGTATTACTTAATTACTTAGATCCAGACACCATTGAAAAAACAATGGAAATTACGCAAAACAAATTGATGGATGAGAATCCTGAAATGTCGCAAGAACAGTTGGACCAAATCATAGAGATGCAAAAGAAATTTTCTGGGATTGGTGTAATAAGTACTGTTATCCTTGTGATGAGCCTTGTATTTGGATTTGTTATTTCATTAATCACCGGATTAATCCTCAAACGCAACCGCCCAGAATAGGCAGCATTTTTGTAGGTTTGTAGTCGGAAGTCGGTTATGGACATTACAATCATTATTCCCTTACTCAACGAAGAAGAATCTTTGCCTGAATTGCACGCATGGATCGTGCGGGTATTGGAAAAAGCCAAGCTTTCTTTTGAGGTGATTTTTGTGGATGACGGGAGTACCGACGCTTCTTGGACGACCATCGAAACCCTAGCGAAAAAACACCCCAGCACCAAGGGGATCCGCTTTGCGCGTAACTTTGGAAAGTCGCAGGCCTTACATGCGGGTTTTGCCCGAGCTCAAGGAGAAGTAGTCTTCACCATGGACGCCGATTTGCAAGACTCTCCCGACGAACTCCCCGCCATGTACCAACGCCTTTTGGAAGAAAAATTGGATATCCTTTCCGGTTGGAAGAAGAAACGCTATGATTCTGTTCTCTTTAAAAACCTTCCTTCCAAACTGTTCAATTGGGCTGCACGTAGAACCTCTGGTATCTATTTACACGACTTCAACTGTGGCTTAAAAGCCTATCGGAAAGAAGTGGTGAAAAACATTGAAGTTTTTGGTGAAATGCACCGCTATATTCCTGTGCTCGCCGCCCATGAGGGGTTTACGCGAATCGAAGAACAGGTCGTGCAACACCAAGCCCGAAAATATGGACAAACCAAATTTGGACTCAACCGCTTTATCAACGGTTTTTTGGATTTGATTACCCTGAGTTTCCTTCACAAATTCGGAAAGCGCCCCATGCACTTTTTTGGCTTGTGGGGCAGTTTGATGTTCTTTATTGGCTTCGTCGCCGCAGCCTACCTCGGTATTGACAAACTCTACTTTACCCCCGATGGCCGACTCATTGCACAACGCCCAGAATTTTACATCGCCCTAACCACCATGATCTTGGGCTGTCAATTTTTTGTCGCTGGCTTTTTGGGAGAACTCCTTTTAGGACAACAAAAAAACACCAAACGTTATAGCATTGCTGAAACACTAAATACTGCAGATGAGCATTAATGACCGAATTGAACAATGGAAGCAGGCCCCTTTTGACCAAGCAACCATAGCCGCTGTAAAAAACTTGGAAACCCAACCCAAAGAACTAGAGGACGCATTTTATGCTGAAATTGCCTTTGGTACTGGGGGTATGCGTGGGATTATGGGCCCAGGAACCAACCGTGTAAACAAATACACCCTAGGAAAAGCCAGTCAAGGGGTAGCGAATTACCTCAAGAAAACATATCCCGCTAAAACGCCCAAAATAGTTATTGCTTACGACTGCCGTAACAACAGTACCGCATTTGCTCAAGCAGTAGCTGATGTGTTTACCGCCAATAATATTGACACCTATTTGTTCAGCAGCCTTCGTCCTACACCCGTTTTATCTTTTGCTGTTCGTCACCTAGCGGCAGATGCTGGAATCGTACTGACTGCCTCCCACAACCCACCCGAATACAATGGGTATAAAGTGTATAATCAACATGGTGGACAAATTGTTCCCCCAGAAGATGACGCCATTATGGGGGAAATCAATGCCTTGGATTTTGGTGACATCCAATGGGAAGCCAAGGAAGAGCATCTCTTTTCCATCGGTGAAGCAATCGACCAAGCCTATACCGAAACAATCGTAAACGAAAGTTTCCTAAGTCCCCAAGAACGTAAAAACACCAAAGTCGTCTTTACTGCCTTGCACGGGACTTCTATCATGAGTTTACCGGCTGCATTGGAAGCTGCAGGTTATGAACAGGTTCATCTTGTAGAAGAACAAAGTGAACCCGATGGGAATTTCCCCACAGTTGAATCGCCCAACCCTGAAGAGGCAGAAGCCTTTACCCTAGCGCTTCAACTCGCTAAAGCCAAAGACGCCGATATTGTTTTAGGCACCGACCCCGATGCAGACCGAATTGGTATAGGGGTAAAAGACAGTCGTGGAAATTGGCAGTTGCTCAATGGAAACCAGCTCATGGTCGCTTTGACTCGTTTTGTTTTAGAACAAACGCAAGACCTAAACAACAGTTTTATAGCCTCGACGGTAGTTTCTACTCCGCTGATGTCTAAACTAGCAGCGGCTTATGGCGTGGAATGCAAACTAGGTCTCACCGGTTTTAAGTGGATTGGGAAAATGATTCAAGATTTCCCCAACGAAAAGTTTTTATGCGGCGGAGAAGAAAGCTACGGTTTTCTCTACGGCAAAAACGTACGGGATAAAGATGCCATAAGCGCTGCCCTTTTGGCCTGCGATTTACAAGCTCACCTCAACAATAAAGGAAGTTCTATTGAGCAATACCTGATAGACACCTACCGTCGTTATGGTTTTTATCACGAAGAATTGATTTCCATCACCAAAAAAGGAAAACAAGGTGCAGAAGAAATTGCAGCTTTAATGGTGAATTTGAGAAATAATCCTCCAAAAAGTTTAGGTGGGATTGCCGTGGCAAGTTTGGATGATTTTGAACAAGCTAAATCCGTTACTGCTGACGGAACAACTACTCCCCTTGATTTCCCTAAAGCAAATGTTTTGCGTTTTACACTAGTCGACGGCAGCACTATTGCTGTTCGCCCTAGTGGAACAGAACCCAAAATCAAATATTATTTTAGCGTAAATCAACCGCTAGATAACGAAGATGATTACACCTTGACTCAGCAAGAGCTGAAAGCAAAATGTACCAACTTAAAAAACGCGGTCGCTGAATTATGACCTATTTTAAGAAAATATTCACCTATGCTGGGCCATTCAAATTATACATTGGTCTAAACATTTTCTTTAATGTTTTCTATGCGCTATTCAGTGCAGTTTCATTTATCGCCATGATTCCCATGCTCAATGTGCTTTTTGGGAAAACACCAAAAGTAGAGCAAGCCCCTGTTTATAAAGGCATAAGCGATATTAAAGACTATGCAACCGACTGGATGAACTTCCAAGTCTCCACCGCTGTAGAGCATGACCCTCATCGTGCGTTAATGCTTTCCATTGGGTTGATATTGGTGCTTTTCTTCTTAAAAAACCTTTTCAATTACTTAGCCCTGTTTTTCATTACGTTTTTACGCAACGGTATCTTGAGAAACCTGCGCAACGACTTATTTAAAAAAATGGTCGAGCTCCCAGTGGCTTTTTACAGTGAAAAAAGAAAGGGAGACACCATCGCGCGCATCACAGCAGACGTCTTGGAAATTCAACATTCGTTTTTATCGATTTTAGAAGTAGTCATTCGCGAGCCTTTGACCATCGTTTTCACCTTGATCTTGATGTTCAATATCGATGCAGAACTCAGCCTTTTTGTATTGCTCTTTATACCCGTAGCCGGTTTAATCATTTCCAACATTGGAAAGGCTTTGAAACGCACCTCAGACAGTGTTCAAAAAGAACAAGGCGATTTTTTGTCCTTGATTGAAGAAACCTTAGGTGGGCTCACCATTGTAAAAGCCTTTTTTGCAGAAGCGCATTTTTATAAAAAATTCAGTGCTTCTACCCAGCGTTTCTT
>WTJP01000170.1 GCA_011526275.1 Candidatus Arcticimaribacter sp.
TTAAAGATTGACGAGATGGAGGTAAATGCATGGGAGTCATTGACCAAATAAATTATTGAGAATAATCCTGTTTCATTTTCATCTTTTTACTCGGCACTAGAACTCAACTGTTTTTAGAAGTCGCAACTGCTTTTTTAAGATTAAAAACAATTGAGGTTCATTGCTTTAAATGTTAGAAAAGACTTGTTTTTCTTTAACAATTCTTTAACTTTACCAGAATCAAACTATTTTATTTATGAAAAAATCAATACTCTTTGCCTGTGCGCTCATGCTATCTGCGTGGACAGTACTGGCACAAAAGGCCATTAGTGGTACTGTTCTCGACGAGGCAGGCGTGCCACTACCGGGCGCAACCGTTCTTGTTCAAGGGACAAGCAATGGTGTTACAACTGATTTTGATGGTAATTTCAACATTGAAGCTGCTGAAGGCGATACGCTTGAGGTGAGCTTTGTTGGATATACCAATCAAACGCTTGTTGTTGGAGCTGCCGACAGCTACTCCATTGCCTTAGCACCTGGAAACGAACTTGAGGAAGTTGTTGTAACTTCTTTGGGGATCAAACGTGAAGCCAAGGCCATTGGTTATGCGGTACAAACGGTAAAAAGCGAAGACATTTCCAACTCAGGAAGTAACAGTGCAATTGACGCCTTAGTAGGTAAAGCCGCTGGGGTACAAATTACACGTTCTTCTGGTTCTGCTGGGGGTGGTTCGCGTATTCTTGTTCGTGGGGTTACTTCCATGATTGGTAACAACCAACCCTTAATCGTTATTGACGGGGTGCGTACCAACAATGAAACGCTAAACTCTGGTTCTTCTACTGCAGGAACTGCACAGTCTAACCGTTTAATGGACCTTAACAACGACGATATTGAAAGCATCAACATCTTAAAAGGTTCTGCAGCTACTGCGCTTTATGGTACAGCGGGTGCAGCAGGTGTAGTTGTGATCACAACAAAGAAAGGGTCTAAATCTCCAATGCAGGTGTCTTTCACCTCGCAAATGGGAGTAGATGTGCTTTCTACTACCATTGACTTGCAAAATGAATTTGCACAGGGAGCTGGTGGAAGTTGGAGAAGAGGAACACAACCCAGATACCGTGATTCTTCTACAGGTAACTCTGGATCTTGGGGACCACGTATGTCTGAATTAGAATTTTCTAATGGTGGCCCTGGTGATGTTCCTGGAACTGTAGATATTCGTTCAAGCGCTTTTGACGCTGAAGGAAACTATATCTATGACAACAATGGTTACTTAGTACCTAGAGGAACTGGTAATGGTCGTGCTGCGATTGTTTATGACAATGTTCGCCCATTCTTTAGAGACGCCATGTCTAACCTCAACAGCTTAAGTATTAGTGGTGGAGATGATGTAGCAACCTATCACTTCTCTACTTCTTTCTTAACAAACGAAGGGATTGTACCAAACGAAGAATACGGACGTAAGACATTTAATCTTTCTTCTAGTATTAAAGCAAGTGATAAATTGAGCTTTACGACTACAATGAACTATATCCGTTCTGACTATGATCGTATTCAGCAAGGTTCAAACACCTCTGGTTTATTATTAGGAATGTATAGAACGCCAGTTTCTTTTGACAATGCCAACGGATTTAGCCCAGAAGACGCTGTAAACGAACGTTCTTCTTACATCTTCTCTAATGGACGTCAACGTAACTACCGCGGTGGTGGTGGATATGATAACCCTTATTGGATTATCAACAACGCCCTTCGTGATGAAACGGTTAACCGTTTCTTCGGTAGTTTCCAAGCCAACTATAACCACAGCAAATGGGTAAATGTAGGTTTGAATATTGGTGCTGACTTCACCAGCGATATCCGTAAACAAAACTTTGAAATCGGTTCAAGAACCTCTTCTACTGGACGTGTGGATAAAACAGAGTTTACTACCTTCCAGACGGATGCTATCTTGAACATTACAGGGGGAGATGATATTACAGATAAATTAACTTTAAATTATCTTCTTGCATTCAACGCCTTCTCTTTCCAGCGTACAGCGCTCGATGTTACCGGTACTAACCTTGGATTCCAAGGATTTACTGACTTGAGTAATGCTGCCTTAACTACTGCTGGTGAAGACTTGTTGAAAAACACCCAAATGGGGATTGTAGGGCAAATCGAAGCTGCCTATGACGATACGTATTACTTAACAATTTCTGCTCGTCAAGATTACGATTCTCGCTTAGGAGTACCTGGAACAGAGTTTAAAGCATCTGATTATTCTTTTGTATACCCTGCTGTTTCTGCCTCTATTCTCTTGAGTGAATTACTTCCTCAAAACGATGTGCTTTCTTTTGCTAAGCTTAGAGCATCTTGGGCACAAGTGGGTGGACCACCACCATTTTCTTATTTAACTTCTTCTGCTTACGAAACCACTTCTGTTGGAGACGGTTGGGGTGATAATATTCAATATCCTATCCAAGGAGTGACTGGATTTGAAGTAGATAACATTTTAGGAAACAACGAATTGAAGTCTGAGCTTACTGAAGAGATTGAAGTAGGTGTGGATCTTCGTTTCCTCAATGGTCGTATCGGTTTAGATTTAGCTTACTATACACGTAAAATGACCGACGCGGTATTGAACGCTTCTTTAGCTAAGTCAACAGGGTACACCAATGTTTGGTTAAACTCTGGAAAAATGTCCGGGAACGGTATTGAAGCTACCTTAAACTTAAACATCCTCGACAAAGAAGACTACGGTTGGAATTCACAAATCAACTATACCTCTAACGAGAATATTGTAGATGAATTAGCACCAGGTCTTGAACGTTTATATTTAGCTGGATTTAGCTCGGCTGGTACCTATCTTGTTGCTGGGAACCAATACGGTGCCATCTTTGGAGGTGCTTACTTGAGATCGGGTAACGATGGTCCAAGTGATGACGGACTTAACATTCCTGATGGAGATATTGTAATCAATGATGATCCTGCTTCTAGAGAATATGGATACCAAGCTGTTGACCCACGTCAGCGTGCGATTGGAAATCCAAACCCAGATTTCATCATGGGATGGAACAACTCTTTCCGTATCAAAGACTTTAGACTTGGCTTCCTTTTAGACTGGAGAGAAGGTGGAGATATGTGGAACGGTACAGCTTGGGCGCTTTCATTCTTCGGAAGAACACCACTTACGGCTGAAACTCGTCAAGAAACTCCAGCTCCTATTCCTGGAGTATTACCGAACGGTCAACCTAACAACATTGATGTAGTTCGTGATCAAGATTACTGGACTTCTTCTCTTGGAGGATTCGGTGCTGTTGGAGAGCAATTTGTTCAAGACGGTGGATGGGTAAGACTTCGTGAAGTAAGTCTTTCTTATGATATCCCAATGGATAAAGTTGGATTAAACTTTATCAAGAGTGGAACATTCAGTTTCATTGGTCGTAACCTGTGGTACACTACAGATTATGACGGTGTAGATCCAGAAACTTCTTTAACAGGATCTGGTAACGGACAAGGTTTTGACTATTTCAACATGCCGAACACCCGTTCATTAATCTTTAAACTTAACTTAAATTTATAAACCTATGAAAGCACTTAAATATTTCGTTTTAGGATGCCTTAGCGTTGGTTTTCTAATCTCGTGTGAGAGTTTTCTCGCCGAAGACATTAACGTCGATCCCAACAAACCAAGCAATGTTCCTGTGAGCGCCATGCTTCCAAACATTGAAATTCGCGTGGTTGATGTGTACGGAGGAGATACTTCTCGTTTTAACAGTATGCTATCACAACAGGTAGAAGGGGTGGCACGTCAGTGGACTTCCTTTAATAACTACAGTGGTTTAACGCCTAACCGTTTCGATACGGCTTGGGATAACTACTATGAGAATATTCTTGTAGAAGTAAATAACATGATTGCTGCTGCAGATGATCTTGGTTATCGCCACTATTCAGGAATTGGTAAAGTCTTAAAAGGTTTTGCCTTAATGAATATGACAGACTGCTGGGGTAATGTACCTTACTTCCAAGCTGCAGTACTTTATCCAAATGCATCAGATGCAGAATTAATTTTAAGTCCTGAAATAGATTCACGTAGTGCAATTTATGATGAAGTTCTTTCTCTAATCACTGATGGTGAATCAGATTTGAATGGAGGAAACGGAGGGCTTGCTGTTGGATCAGACGATGTTATCTACGGTGGAGATATTGCTAAATGGCTTGATGCTATTAAAGCAATCAAAGCGCGTTATTACCTTCACAAAGGGGAATATGCACAAGCTGCTTCCAATGCACGAGATGCATTTGAAAGTCCAGAAGACAACATGTCTTACACCTATTCTGCTTCTCAACAAGCTGGATGGTGGAGATTTAATGACGGTCGTACTGGAGATATCGAATTTCATCCTTTTTTAAGAGATTTGATGACTGATCTTGGAGATACGGCTCGTTTAGCGATACTTGACCAAACCTTCATCACTTCGCATCCTTATCACAAGGCGGATTATGAGCAAGACTTGGTTTCTTATCGTGAAATGCAGTTTATCATTGCTGAAAGTCTTCAACGTACAGGAGGTAGTGCTGCTCAAATCAATGACGCTTATTTTCAAGGAATTGCCGCTGCATTTTTTGAAGTAGGGGCGACAGAGGCTGATTTGTTAGCTTATGTTAACAATCCAGATGTTGCATTGGATGGAACATCAGGAGATTTGAAAAAAATCCTTACGCAAAAATACTTAGGGCTATATACACATCCTGAAGTGTTTAATGATCTAAGAAGAAACGACTACCCTGATTTAGGAATTGATTCTTCTTTTTCACCCACCTCTGGTTCTCTAATGCCACAGCGTTGGAACTATCCTGGAGATGAGTTGTTATTCAACCAAAACTTTGCAGATCAAATTGGTTCTGCAACCTTGTTCTCACCAGCACCAGCTTGGGGATCAGGATTATAAAATAAAATTTAATTATTTTGAGCCACCCCTCGGGGTGGCTTTTTTTTTTACAGTTGATACATAAACCCTAGCTGAAGGCTATTTAAATGTATGGGCTGGTAGGGAGAAGTAGCTTGATGAATTGGTAAAACACCCATATTTAACTGTACTTCAAAAAAGATGTCTTGAGAAAACTCATAAGACAGCCCTAAGGGTAACGAAACAGGAGCTATTTTACGCAATTCGTCATCCAATTGAGTATAGATATCGCGGAAGCGCTTGTCATCTATATCGGTCCTTCTTCTACTGGCCAAACGTTGCTCTCTTTTTAAAGCAGTAGTGGCACGTAACCCTCCAAAAAAGGTCCATTTTTCAACTTGCTTTTCCAATAATAAATCAAGTCCCAAAGTATTGTAAACTATAATTCGTTTTCCTTTCTCTCTTGGAAGGCGATAAAAATTATACCCCCCATTTTTCGCAAAAAAGACTAAACTTCTAACGCCTAAATTCTTTTTCCATTTCGTTCTATGCCCAAAGGCGTAATAAACAGAATTTCGGTTACTCAATTCGCCGTTGGCATAATTGGTCAATTGAGAATGATTAAAGCCTAGTTTTAAGAAAAAACGGGTACGTGCATCTCTATTTCTGTTGATTTGCTTTATCCTACCCTCCATCTTTTCAAAGTAGCGTATATCGAGTTCAAATTTTGAACGGCTTTGATTTAAGTCTTTTGGGTTGTAGCCTTCGGTAATCTTCTTTTTTACTTGGAGGTAGTGGGTGCTGTCTAACTTAACCAAATACCCTCTTTTGGGCTTTTTACTCCACTTCGAATAATAGGTTTCCTTCACAAATGTATAAGCCCCAAGAGCTATACTATCGGTTTGGAAAATGTCGTTTTCTACATTGACAATTACATCGCGATAAGCATTGTAACGGTAACCGTTGATTAATGGAGTAAAATAGGGATCCCCAATTATTTTTGGTGCTTGTTCTTCTGCATTGGATCTATTGGAATGATACAGATAATAATTGTATACATTTTTTGCATCTAAAGCATTGTTTTGCCGTAACTGGGAGAAACAAGTTCCAGCCGAAAAGGCAATGAAAAGAAAAGTGAGACAAATATTTTTCATAATTTACAGCAGTTTAAACAGCGGATTTTCGATGACAAAAAAACACTTCTTTTTACTTAGCCTATGCTGTTGGGCAATCGTTGGCTTTTTCTATGGGCTTTATCAATTTAAAATAGAAAC
>WTJP01000011.1 GCA_011526275.1 Candidatus Arcticimaribacter sp.
GCACAATGGAGTCAGCCAATTGCGTTGGTGCTGGAGTTGCAGTTACTTCTGTTTCGGCAGGTGCTTCGTTTGTCGCTTCAACCGGCTGTTGGTTCATCAACATCCAAGTCATGATTAAAGCGATTAAAATAAAGCCTATGAGCTGATAGGGGTCAAATTTTCTTTCTTCCATGCGATTTATTTTCCGTGGTAATGCTTAAGGGCCGCTTGCACAAAGCTGATAAAAAGCGGGTGGGGTGTCAAGACCGTACTCTTGTATTCTGGGTGATACTGCACCCCAACAAACCAGGGGTGAGCAGGATTTTCCACCACTTCCACTAGGCCGGTTTTTGGGTTGACACCAGTGGCCTTAAGTCCACTATCTTCTAGTATTTTTCGATAGGCATCGTTAAATTCATAACGATGACGATGGCGTTCTTCAATTTCGTTTTCACCATAAATGGTTTCGGCCAAAGAACCTTTGGTCAAGGCACATTTCCATGCACCTAGGCGCATGGTTCCGCCCTTGTCTTCAATGGTTTTTTGCTCTTCCATGATGGAGATTACAGGTTCACTGCAGGCCTCGTCCATTTCGGTTGAATTGGCGCCGCTAATCCCGGCAATATTGCGGGCGTGTTCGATGACCGCCATTTGCATGCCTAAGCAAATCCCTAAAAAAGGAATATTGTTTTCACGTGCATAGCGAATCGCATCGATCTTTCCTTGTATTCCGCGTTCTCCAAAACCAGGAGCTACGATTACACCATCTAAACCTTTCAATTGCTCTTCCACATTGCTTTGGTCGAGATGTTCAGAGTGGATGGAATGTACTTTAACTTTGATTTGACTACTTGCCCCTGCATGAGAAACGGCTTCCAAAATGGATTTGTAGGAATCTTGCAGTTCTACGTATTTCCCGATGAGACCAATTTCTATGGTCTCTTTTGGATTTTTCAATTGGTGCAGAAAGGCTTTCCACTTGTCCATGTCTGCTTCCACGGGAGCAGGCAGGTTAAGGGTTTTTAAAACCACTTTATCCAAGCCTTCTTTTTGCATCAATAGTGGCACGTCATAAATCGTATCTGCGTCGATGGATTCAATAACGGCCTCTTGCTTTACATTGCAGAAGAGCGCCAATTTTCTTCGGATATCGTCTGAAATGCTGTGCTCGGTTCTACACACCAATACATTGGCTTTAACTCCACTCTCCATCAAGGTCTTAACCGAGTGTTGGGTTGGTTTTGTCTTCAATTCGCCTGCGGCAGAAAGGAAAGGAATCAAGGTCAAATGAATGACCATGGCGTTTTCTTCGCCCAATTCCCATACCAATTGACGTACCGATTCGATGTAGGGCAAAGACTCTATATCTCCTACGGTTCCCCCAATTTCGGTGATGATAATATCGTATTCTCCACTTTCCCCCAACAACATCATTCTGTGTTTGATCTCGTTGGTAATGTGTGGAATAACTTGTACTGTTTTGCCTAAAAACTCCCCGCGGCGTTCTTTTTCAATCACCGATTGATACACTCTACCGGTAGTTACATTATTGGCTTGCGAGGTGCGCACGTTGAGGAAACGCTCATAATGCCCAAGGTCGAGGTCGGTTTCGGCACCATCGTCGGTAACAAAACACTCTCCGTGTTCATAAGGATTGAGCGTACCGGGGTCAACATTTAAATAGGGGTCAAACTTCTGTATGGTGACACTGTATTTTTGTGCCTGAAGCAGTTTAGCCAAAGAGGCAGCGATGATTCCTTTTCCAAGAGAGGAACTCACTCCTCCGGTAACAAAAATGTATTTGGTTTGCGACATCCGGTTGTGTTGAAGGCGTTCTTATTTACCGGACTCAAAATTACAAAAACTATTCGTTTTAAGGGGGAGATTCTCCTATTTCTTGAGCTCTACAATCTCATAGCCTTGATGCTGCAACATATAGTGCCCCTTATTGGTGTAACCACCCTCGGGATGAGCTTCATACAGGAATCGGTTTTCCAAATAGTCGGTTTCCTCCAATGTGGGGGAATAGAGACTTTCTTTGACCGCCAAACGCAGCAGTACGTCTAAGGTCAAATCATAAGCCCGGAAGGCTTCTTTCGAGGGGAAATCCCCGAAGCGTTTTTGAAATGCATTTTTAAAGGCCTCGCGTTTTGTTCCTTCCTGTGGGTGTGTTCCCGCCAAATAGGTAAAACGTAAATTCCCCAAATGCTTTCGCGAAATATTGTCGTTGTCATAAATAGAGGTGCGCCAAGTTGTAAACAATTGCACATCGCGCTCTTTGGAAATTTGTGCATTGAGCAATGAGGTTACATTGGCCGCCAAGTTCAAATCTTGAGACTCAAAAATAACCTTATTCGGTAGGGAATCAATCAAAAGCGAGTCGATCAAATCGGGCATTACAAAACCACCCTCCTCTGGGCGCACACGATGCGCAAAAGGATACTTCGCCTCCAATGGCTTAACAAAGGCCGCATTGAGGGTGTCGGCAATGATCATTACATTTTGGGTGGTGTCGAGCTGTTGCGCCAAATAATCCACCATTTTTGTTCTTAAAGCCGCTAAATCAACCACCGATTGCACCACTTGAGACTGCTGTTTTACCGCCTTAGAAGACAAAGGAGCTATCTTGATGAGTTCCTTTAATGCGAGCAATTGAGCCGCATAATCAAAATTGGAAGGAACCAAAGGACCTATCATGGCGTGGATACCGTCCCAAGTGAAATTTTCTACTTTGGCCTTAATCGCAGCTTTCTTGTTCTCGGAATCGAAAACGGTTAATTTGGTTTTAATCCCCAAGGAATCGGCTTGTTCAATGGCCATGGCCATTCCCATATAAAAGTCAATGGCAATGGTGTGGATGTTCCGCTTTTTGAGTAGCGCTTTGGTTTGCTCAACAGAATCGAGTTCTATGGCATTTGCTTTAAAGGGAAGAAAAGCCGCCAATTGCAGGAAGTTGTTTGCTATGAGCGAATCTTCCAAACGCACTTTCTCGACCAATAAATCGTTCTCTACTTTTAAATCGCCTGTTTTTTGGGGTGGAATTTTTAAAATCATTCCCTCTTGCAGGCCTGTGGTAGGCAGGCTGGGGTTTAGTGCGATTAAGTCGGCTTCACTTACGCCGAGTTTTTTCTCCAAGCGATAAAAGCCTTCTTTCGGTTTTACTTTATAGTAATTAAAGGCTTCTTCAAGTGCTTTGGTTTCACTAGCATCGCGCTTGGGCACGACGATTTCCTGACCAATTTTTAAGCCCTCTTTGATTTGAGGGTTCAAGCTTTCCAATTCTTGAATCGTTATCCCATAACGGTAGGCCAAACGCCATTTGGTTTCTTTGGGCTGCACCAAATATTTTTCCAATCCTTCCTTTAGCGGCACCGCTTTAGGGGCTTCCACCACAGGATATACGGGAATTTGCAGCTGCATTTTTTTCTTTAAGCCAATCTTTTCAATCAAGGGGTTAAATTCCTTGATTTGCTCAATACTGATGTTGTATTGACGTGCAAGGCCATAGAGGGTTTCTTTCTTCTTCACCTTGTGCGCTATAAAACGTAAGGGAGTTTCTTGCGCATACAACTGCACGCAAACTGAAAAAGCTAGAAAAAGAAGAAGTCCTCTCATTGGTTATGCAATATCAACAATTATTCCCATTCTATGGTTGCCGGAGGTTTGGAACTAATGTCATAGACCACACGGTTGACTCCTTTGACGCGGTTGATGATGTCGTTGGAGGTTTTTTGTAAAAATTCGTAGGGAAGGTTTACCCAATCGGCGGTCATCCCATCGGTAGAAGTTACCGCACGCAGCGCAACACATTTCTCATAGGTACGCTCATCGCCCATGACACCAACACTGTTCACGGGAAGTAAAATAGCCCCAGCTTGCCATACCTCATCATAAAGTCCGGCATCTTTTAAGCCCTGAATATAAATGGCATCAACTTCTTGTAGCATGCTCACTTTCTCTGGCGTGATGTCCCCTAATATACGGATGGCGAGCCCTGGACCTGGGAAAGGGTGTCTCCCTAAAAGTTCGGGATCGATCCCCAAGCTTTTCCCCACACGGCGCACTTCGTCTTTAAACAACATGCGTAGCGGCTCTACTATTTTAAGTTTCATATAGTCGGGCAAGCCGCCTACATTGTGGTGCGATTTAATGGTAGCTGAAGGTCCATTCACCGAGATAGATTCGATCACATCGGGATAAATGGTTCCCTGCGCCAACCAAGTTGCACCGTCGATCTTTTTCGACTCATCGTCAAAAACGTCGATAAAGGTGTTTCCAATGATTTTGCGTTTTCGCTCTGGGTCGGAAACTCCGGCCAATTGCGTCAAAAAGCGTTCGCTGGCATCTACGCCTTTCACGTTGAGTCCCATACCGTGGTATTGATTCAAGACGCTTGAAAATTCGTCTTTGCGTAAAAGTCCGTTGTTGACAAAAATACAGGTGAGTTGATCCCCAATAGCTTGGTGAAGCAAGACCGCCGCCACAGTAGAATCTACTCCGCCCGAGAGGCCTAAGATTACTTTTTCCTCGCCAATTTGCTGCTTTAGCTTTTCAACGGTCATGGAGACAAAGGAGTCGGGGGTCCAATCTTGTTTTACTCCGGCAATATGGACCAAAAAGTTTTCCAACAATTGTTTCCCATCCGTAGAATGGTATACTTCAGGATGGAACTGAATGGCATAGGTGGTCTCGCCTCCTATGGTGTAGGCTGCGTTTTCCACATCGGCAGTACTGGCTAGTCGCTCCCCTTGGGTGGGCAATTCTTTGATGGTGTCGCTATGGCTCATCCACACTTGACTCCCCACTTCAATTCCAGCAAACAAATCGCTGTTTGCTGCAATGTAAGAAAGGTTGGCTCTCCCGTATTCTCGGGTAGCAGAAGGACTTACTTTTCCTCCTGAAAAATGAGCTAAATATTGCGCTCCATAGCAAACCGCTAAGAGGGGTTTCTTTCCGCGGATCTCCGATAAGTCGGGATGAGGCGCATCTTCTGCACGAACAGAAAAGGGCGAGCCGGAAAGGATGACCGCTTTAAAGGGGCTAATGTCTTTGGGTGGGTTGTTGTAGGGATGAATTTCACAATAGATGAACAATTCACGAACACGACGGGCAATCAACTGGGTGTATTGCGAACCAAAGTCGAGGATCAGTACTTTTTCTTCCATGCCCAAAAATACAACTATTCAGTTGGAGAGAAACAAGGCCTAGAAAAGATTTTCAACAAAAAAATTAAGGAAGCTCAATACAGCTAAATTCGAGCTGCAAAGGATCGAGCTGATCGAAGAGTTGCGGCAATAAATCGGCGCCGTATTCCAAGTAAAATTCAAAGAAATTGGCGTGCCGCTCTTGTAAACTTTCCTGTGGGAAAAGCACTTCATGAAGCGTGGATAGTCGCTCCACATGATCCACTAATTTTTTCTTTTGGGCGTTGAGCAAACGTTTTTCCAACTGATCGATACCTTTGAACTGTTTCTGTTTTTGCGCTTTAACGGTTCCTTCAAAAGAGGGATCGGTTGCTTCGAC
The DNA here is from genome assembly GCA_011526275.1 of Candidatus Arcticimaribacter sp. GTDB lineage: Bacteria > Bacteroidota > Bacteroidia > Flavobacteriales > Flavobacteriaceae > Arcticimaribacter. Next base: position 5,503 of record WTJP01000011.1, read on the forward strand.
TAGACTTTCGAGATAGTCAAATTGTTCCGTCAATTTGTCTTTTAAGGGTTGTAAGTCTAGGTCGATATTGCTAATCGCTCTAATCTTTTTGTTGATGAGCGGCGTGCGCTTTAGAAATACCGATTCAAAATCGAGTCCCAATCGGTTTAACTTTTTGGTGTTTTTTGCGCTAATCAACAGGGCTGAATTGCGCAGCAACAACAAGGGAAAGGCAATGTTTTCTCGCTCAAAATAATTTTTGAGTTGCAGCCAATAGGCGATCTCCCCTCCTCCTCCGATGTAGCAAAGGTTGGGTAAAATCACCTCTTGATACAGCGGGCGCATCAACACATTTGGAGAAAAACGCTCTGGAAACGCTTCCACTTCTTTCAATAAATCTTCTTCGGTAAAGCTTGTATTGCTGTCGGCCAATGCAAAAGCCGTAGGGGTTTTTACGATGCGTTC
>WTJP01000035.1:0-3491 GCA_011526275.1 Candidatus Arcticimaribacter sp.
CTATTGAATGCTTATTTTATTTTAAAATCCAATATATTAGCCCTACTAAAACCAGATGAATTGAATACGAAAACTACCTCCTATTTCTTTGTAAGACTCAGCCTCCTGTTCATTACTGCTATTGGTTCTTTCTCCTATGCGCAGTCTTCTACACGAATCGAACCACCCCACTGGTGGGTGGGCTTTGAAAACAACAGCTTGCAATTGTTGGTACATCACAAAGACATCGCCCAATCCAGTGTTGAAATTGACCATAAAAATATTCAGCTTATCAAAATCACAGCCGGCGATAGTCCAAACTATTTATTCGTCGATTTGCAAATAGATACTAATGCTGAAGCAGGAGATTTTAAATTAATTTTCAAAACGGATGGTAAGGAAGTTTTACGCTCCACCTACTCCCTGAAGGCGCGAAAAAAAGAGGCCAAGGAATACATTGGATTCGATCAAAGCGACGCAATTTATCTAATTACACCAGACCGTTTCGCCAATGGAAATCCCGCTAATGATCAATTCGATTATTTGACCGAAAAAGGCATCGACCGCAATGATGATTATGCTCGACATGGCGGTGATATTGCAGGGATCACTACACATTTAGACTATGTTGCTTCTATGGGGTTTACGGCCCTATGGCCATCTCCTCTACTCATTAACGATATGCCACAACAGTCCTACCACGGTTATGCAATGACCGATTTTTATCGGGTCGATCCAAGGTTTGGTCAATTGGAAGAATACGTTCTACTGGCGGAAGAAGCCCAAAAAAAAGGCATCAAGCTCATCATGGATCAAGTGGCGAATCACTGCGGATTAAATCATTGGTGGATGAGCGATCTTCCTTTTTCCAACTGGGTAAATTATCAGGATCGTTTTGAAGCAGGGAAACCCATTATCAATTCCAACCACCGAAGAACGACCAACCAAGATGGTTATGCTTCCACTTACGATCGGGAGCGCATGAATCAAGGCTGGTTCGTTAAAGAAATGCCCGATCTCAATCAACGCAATCCCTTTTTGGCGACCTACCTTATTCAAAACAGTATTTGGTGGATAGAAACTTTAAGCCTCGGAGGTATTCGCCAAGACACCTATCCCTACCCCGACAAAAGCTTTATGCAGCAATGGGCTGGAGCAATTATGAAGGAATACCCTAACTTTTCCATTGTAGGGGAAGAATGGAGCTACAATCCCTTGTTGATTGCCTATTGGCAAAATGGTCATCCCAACAAAGACGGTTATGCTTCTAATTTAACCCACAGTATGGATTTTGCTTTGCAAAAGGCACTTCAAGATGGGCTTACCCATGAAGAAAGCTGGGGTACGGGGCTCATTGAAATTTATGAAGCTTTGGCCAACGACTTTGCTTACACCGACCCCAACCGATTGCTCGCTTTTCTGGATAATCACGACATGGATCGCGCTTTTACCCAATACAAAGAAAAAACGGCTTTATTGGAGATGGCCTTGGCTACACTATTGACCCTTCCCCGTGTGCCGCAACTTTACTACGGCACAGAGATCTTGATGGAAAATACAGAAAAACCACACGACCATGGTCGCATTCGTACAGATTTCCCCGGAGGATGGGAAGGGGATAAAATCAACGCTTTCACTGGGGAAGGTTTGAGCAAAGAGCAGATCGAACTTCAAAACACTTTGAGCCGCTTGCTTAGGTACCGAAAGAACAGCAAAGCCATTCAAGAAGGGAAACTCATCCACTTTGCGCCTTTCGATGGTGTCTATGTACTGTATCGTGCTTTTCAAGACGAAGAAGTGGTCTTAATCCTCAACAAAAATGAGAACGAATTCAAACTCGATCTCGATCGATTTAAAGAACTCCAACTGGAAGGAAGCCAATTAATGGAGCTGATTCGCCAAGAAAATGTCATTTGGGAAGATCATCTTTTGCTTCAGGAAAAAGGTGCTTATCTGTTTACGACGAAAACAGAAGAATAAAGTCGGCTCACCCCTTGTATTTATTTTGAATGGATGCTACTAGGCGCTTGCGTTCCTGGTTGATTTCGATTGAGTTCAACCATGTTGGTGCTGCTCTACGTTCATTGCATTGCTCTATACTACAGCGCTCACAGCTTAGGCCAACACTTTGTTTCCTGATTTTAGGATCATCCAAGAAATTGAGTTTTTTCTTCAATTGGTTGTTGATCAACAAGCCAATGCTAAAACCAGCATTGAAGCCATCTTTGAAAGGCTCCTTTGTAGCGGAAGAAATAACCAAATAGGTTTTATCGTCTTCACTAAAGTTGGAGATTTGCAAATCAAACTCGTGTTGTGCATTGCTGCGTTCCAAATTTTCTAGCACCTTTCTAGCCACCCAACGGCCACAATAATTTTCATTTGCCGCATAAGCACGAGGAGTTTGCTGTTGTCCAAAATGCAACTCTTTTGTCACCGTAAACGTTTCTGTTCCCGGTTGATGAGAAAGACCGAGGAAAAACAATTCTTTGATCCCAAATTCTCTGGGCAATATGCTCGTTAAGCGCTGATAAAACACCTCAGGCGAAGCATTAAAAGAATTGATGATGTCGTTAAATAACATGGCGTCAAAACTCTCATGCGCGAAAAGTTGATTAAGTTGTTGCTTAATTTTGGTGGATGGAATGATGAGTGCTCCAGCAAAATAGGATGCTTTAAAATCATTCAAAACATGATCAAAATTATTATCCTCTATTGATGGATGGACTAAAATCCTGTCTTTGATGTGAAGAAAACTGTAGGCTAATTCTTTTGCGAATATAAAATTGCGCTGTGCTTCACTCAGCTTATGCGATAGTACTAGAGTCGATGAACTAGGCACGAAAACTGCTCCAATGCCCTGTAATTTGTTAGAAAAATCATATTGCTCTTCTACTAGCGTGTACCCCAACTTATCGCGTAAAATATTCTCCAAAATATTGGCGTGATTAAAATGAGTCAAATCAAGCTGATGTGTTTGCACAAAATCATTTACCGCGTTTTCATTAGCTTCAAAGTAGTTGAAGTTTTCTTCTTGATAACTTCGCAAAGAAGCCGCGTAGAAGTCTTTTTGCTTAAAATTATATTTTTCAGCGATTCGCTGTAGGGTACTAATGAACGTATTGACCTTATTCGGGGATTTAGCTACGATAGAAATCAAATCTGCTTCTTGAACACCAAAAAGGTCTAATGGGATTTCTTTGAGGATTTTTGACTGCAATACATTGCCAACTGGCGCAAGACTTTTATCCAATTTAAGGGATACCAATTGATCATAAGGCACCGATAGTTTTTGAGAAAGAAGTACAATTTTATCCGGTTTTGGATACTTTTTCCCGTTTTCTATTTCATTGAGATATGACTTGGATAGCCCCGTTAACTTAGCCAATGCTGCCAAGGATAATTCGTGCTCTGTTCTTATTTGTTTAAGTTTTAAGCCAAAAATTAGGCGGATATAATCTTCTTCCATAGTTTTAGTAGGATGTTTAACAAACACAAATATACTAGCGAAAAAT
>WTJP01000035.1:3591-5937 GCA_011526275.1 Candidatus Arcticimaribacter sp.
ATGAAAGGAAAGCAAGATGGCCCCGTTTTTACTTTTATATCGGGAGTCCACGGCTTTGAATTCGCTCCTATCATTGCGGTGCAAAAACTCATGCAAGTAATCGATGTAAATCAACTCCATGGAACCCTAATTATTCTCCCCATTAGCAGTCCGGGCTCATTTTACAACCGAACCCCTTACAAAAACCCACAAGACAATGTCAACCTAAACAATGCCTTCCCTGGAAATGCAAATGGAACCATTACCCAAAAAATGGCGCATTACATCACCCAAAATATCATTCCGCTAAGTGATGTTTTTCTCGATATCCATAGTGGGGATGCTCCTGAAGATTTACTCCCATTCATTTGCTACTATAACAATGAACGACATAAAGAAAATACGGCCATGGCCAAAAGGTTGTCCGACATAAGTGGCTTTCAATATGTCGTCTCTTACCCTTATACCATTACAGATGAGGAGCCTGCAAAATACGCCTTTAAACAAGCGGTACAGACGGGAAAATTGCTTTAAGTATTGAAAGTGGGGAATTGGGACTCGTTGAAGAAGACACCGTTGCTTTGACAGTACATGGGGTATTGAATATGTTGCATGAGATGGGCATGTACCCACCCCACACTTCAGCTCACCCAAACCGTATTTTCCTAAACCATCAACTGTACACTAGAGCTACTAAAAGAGGCATCTTTTACAGTGAGTTTAAAGCAGGTGATCATGTAGAGGAAGGAGAAATCATTGGGCACACTACCAATGCTTTTGGAGAAGTGATTGAAGAACATCGCTCACCTCAAAAAGGAATCATCTTGTACATGCTTGCTACCCCTCCCATCAATGAAGGTGATACGGTTGCTTGCGTTAGCTCATTTAAGTCCTAATTTCTTAAACCACCCCTTCAACTATCCAATAATTTTTAATAATCATTGATAATCAATTATTTGTATGGTATTACAATAGTTAAGAACAGTGGTTTTAGTTACCAAATTAATTTATTAGCTTTGTGGCACTTACTAAATAGACTATATACAATGAAAAAATTAACTCTTACTTTGGTATTGCTCCTTGTTGGTGTAGTATCATTCGCTCAAACTTCTGCCAACCCTTGGCAAATTTCTTTGGGTGTAACCATGCCGTCTATCAACAGCGACATTGCTGTTCGTGGAACTACGGTATCTTCTAGCGATTTAAGTCCTGCTATTGGTGGGCCAAGCGCTGCACTTTACAGAAAAGTATTCAAAGGACTTTCTATTGGAGGTCAAGTTGCACTTGGAACTTCAAGCAACGATGCTGGTTCGGACTACGAATTCTTTAGCATGCACGCTGGATTGAAGTACGGCTTCAACATTGACGAGAAACTAAGTCCTTATGTTAAGGCTGGTGTTTACGGTTCAACTTCTTTGCAAGATGGAACAGACAGCGGTTCTAAATTCACGGACTACTCTAACTTTGGCGCTGTAGGGATCGACTATGCTTTCGGTGATAAAATGGGAGCATTTGTTGAGTACTCTATCGGTAAAATCAACGAAAACCCAGAAGTAAACTACGGAGTTCTTGCACTTGGTGTAAGCTATGACTTTGGTGTTGGTGATACTGACAAAGACGGCGTAAACGACAAAAAAGACAAATGTCCAGATGTACCTGGTTTAAAAGAATTCGAAGGATGTCCTGACACCGACGAAGATGGTGTGCCAGATCCACAAGACGACTGCCCAGAGGTAGCTGGTCCTGCTGAAAACAACGGTTGTCCTGATACCGATGGAGATACCGTATTAGACAAAGACGACGCTTGTCCAGAAGTAGCTGGTTTAGTAGAATTAGGCGGATGTCCTGATGCTGACGAAGACGGTATTGCTGATAAAGACGATGAGTGTCCAGACGTTGCTGGTCCTGCTGAAAACAATGGTTGTCCTTGGCCTGATACCGATAATGACGGTGTAGCCGACAAAGATGACGCTTGCCCAGAATTAGCTGGAAACACTGAAGATGGATGTCCTAAATTGACGGATGAGGTACTTTCTACTATCAACCAAGTTGGTGATAATATCCTCTTCGCTTCAAACAGTGCAAAAATCCAAGGAGAAGCTTCTATGACTGCCTTAGATGGTATCAAGAAAATCTTAGATGAAGTACCTAACGGTTCGATTGTAATCGAAGGACACGCCTCTTCTGACGGACGTGAAGAATACAACCAAAAATTATCGTTGAAGCGCGCAGAGTCTGTACGCGACAAATTAATTGAATTGGGTGTTGATGCTGCACGTTTAAGCGTAAAAGCAATGGGTGAGTCTCAACCGTTAAACGGAGATGCGTCTGACCTTAAAAACAACCGTAGAGTAGAGTTTTACAAGC
>WTJP01000028.1 GCA_011526275.1 Candidatus Arcticimaribacter sp.
AAAACGTAGAGTTGGTAAAACCTGGAGGTCTCGAATTAAAAGATCGCTTAGTAGGGGTACAACGTGTAACCAAAGTAACCAAAGGTGGACGCGCATTTGGATTCTCTGCCATTGTTGTGGTAGGCGATGAAAACGGCGTTGTAGGTCAAGGTTTAGGAAAATCGAAAGAAGTTGCTGAGGCCATTTCTAAAGCGGTAGAAGACGCGAAGAAAAACCTCGTGCGTATCCCCATTAAAAATGGAACTTTACCTCACGAACAAAAAGGTAAATACGGTGGAGCACGTGTATTCTTAAAGCCTGCAACACCTGGTACCGGGGTAATCGCCGGTGGTGCTGTTCGCGCCGTATTGGAAGCCGTAGGAGTACACAACGTACTTTCGAAGTCGCAAGGATCTTCTAACCCACACAATGTGGTGAAGGCTACCTTCGATGCCATGTTGCAATTGAGAAGCCCAGAGATGGTCGCTAAGCAACGCGGTATTTCACTAGATAAAGTATTTAACGGATAATTAAGCGAGTCATGGCGAAAGTAAAAGTAAAGCAAATCAAAAGCAGCATTAAGCGTTTACAAAATCAGAAACGTACCCTTGAAGCGCTTGGATTAAGAGGAATTGGAAAAGAAGTAACCCACGAGGCTACACCCAATATCCTTGGAATGATTAAAAAAGTAGAACACTTGGTTTCTGTTACAGAAGCATAAATCGACGATATGGACTTAAGTAATATTCAACCTGCAGCTGGGTCAACCCACAAAAACGCTAAACGTCTTGGTCGCGGCCAAGGGTCAGGTAAAGGGGGAACCGCTGCACGTGGACACAAAGGAGCTAAATCACGCTCTGGATACTCTAAAAAACTAGGATTCGAAGGAGGGCAAATGCCGTTGCAACGCCGTGTGCCTAAGTTTGGATTCAAAAACATCAACCGCAAAGAATACCAAGGCATCAACCTCGATACCTTACAAGGCTTAGTGGACGAGAAGAAAATCAAAGATGCACTTGGATTCGACAACATGGTGGAATTGCGTTTAGCACGTAAAACCGAAATGGTGAAGATTTTAGGTCGTGGTGAATTAAAAGCCGCCCTTAAAGTAAGTGCACACAAATTTACTGCCTCTGCCAAAGCAGCCATCGAAGCGGCTGGAGGAGAAGCCATTGAATTATAATTGACCGATGAAGAATTTTTTAGAAACCCTTGTAAATATTTATAAGATAGAAGAGTTGCGTAACCGGATAGGGGTCACGTTAACGATTCTTCTCATTTACCGCTTTGGAGCGCAAATTACCCTCCCAGGTATCGACGCCGTTCAGCTTGCTGAATTAGGCAACCGTACCGGTGGTGGTGGACTCTTAGGCGTATTGAACATGTTTACAGGAGGGGCCTTTGCTAACGCATCTGTTTTCGCGTTGGGAATCATGCCCTACATTTCGGCTTCTATCGTTGTTCAATTGATGGGAATTGCGATTCCTTATTTACAAAAACTCCAAAAAGAAGGAGAGAGCGGACGTAAGACCCTCAATCAAATTACCCGCTGGTTAACCATCGCGATTTGTGTGGTGCAAGCTCCAGCTTATTTGTTTGGTCTAGGTGCCCTTGGTGTACCAGACTCTGCTTTCGTTCTTGGAAAAGGCATTGGCTTTATGGCGCCTGCTGTCATCATTTTGGTGACCGGTACCATCTTCGCCATGTGGTTGGGAGAGAAGATTACCGATAAAGGAATTGGAAACGGGATTTCCCTCCTCATTATGGTGGGGATCATTGCTACCCTTCCTTTGTCTTTCGCACAAGAAGTTGTTTCGCGTGTATCAGAGAACAACGGAGGATTGATTTTGATTTTAATTGAATTGATCTTGTGGATTGTGATCATCGTCCTTTCCATTCTTTTGGTAATGGCCGTGCGTCAAATCCCTGTGCAGTATGCCCGCAGAACACAAGGCGGTGCTAACGAGCGCAATGTGTTTGGATCACGTCAATACATTCCATTGAAGTTAAACGCTTCTGGTGTAATGCCTATCATTTTCGCGCAAGCCATTATGTTTGCCCCAGCTTATGTTGGGCGACTCATTGGGGATAGCGATTTAGGGCAGTGGCTACAAGTGAACTTCTCTGATATTTTTGGCTTGTGGTACAATGTAGTCTTTGCACTATTGATTATCATTTTCACCTATTTCTACACTGCGATTACTGTGCCTACCAACAAGATGGCCGACGATTTAAAACGCAGTGGAGGTTTTGTTCCTGGGGTTCGTCCTGGTAACGAGACCAGTGAATTCCTCGACGATGTAATGTCGCACATTACCTTCCCAGGATCGTTGTTCTTAGCTGCTTTAGCTGTTTTCCCAGCGGTGGTGGTTAAACTCATCGGGATGCAACAAGGTTGGGCCTTGTTCTACGGAGGAACGTCACTCTTGATTATGGTGGGAGTTGCGATCGACACCATCCAGCAAGTAAACTCCTATTTATTGAACCGCCACTACGACGGTTTAATGAAAGCAGGAACAACCCGTAAAGCAAGCTAAGATGGCCAAACAAGCAGCAATAGAGCAAGAAGGAAGCATCATCGAAGCATTGTCTAACGCAATGTTCCGTGTAGAGTTAGAAAATGGTCACGTGGTGACCGCACACATCTCAGGAAAAATGCGTTTGCATTACATTAAATTGTTACCTGGAGATAAAGTAAAATTAGAAATGAGTCCTTACGATTTAACCAAAGCAAGGATCACCTATAGATTTTAAAATAGAACCGATGAAAGTAAGAGCATCATTAAAGAAAAGAAGCGCCGACTGCAAAATTGTTCGCAGAAAAGGTCGTCTTTACGTTATTAACAAAAAGAATCCTAGATTTAAACAAAGACAAGGATAATTATGGCAAGAATATCAGGAGTAGACATTCCAAAACAAAAGCGAGGTGTAATCGCCTTGACCTATATCTTCGGGATTGGTCGTAGCCGTGCACAGCAAATTTTAGCCGAGGCTAAAGTAGACGAAAGTAAAAAAGTAGCCGATTGGTCGGATAGCGAAATTGCCGCTATTCGTGAAGCAGTTTCTTCCTTTAAAATCGAAGGGGAATTGCGTTCAGAAATCCAATTGAACATCAAACGTTTAATGGACATCGGGTGCTACCGTGGAATCCGTCACAGAGCTGGATTGCCATTGAGAGGGCAACGCACGAAAAACAACTCGCGTACCCGTAAAGGAAAACGTAAAACGGTTGCGAACAAGAAAAAGGCAACGAAATAATTCTAGATTATGGCTAAAACTACTAGCAAAAAAAGAAAGGTTATTGTTGAATCAGTTGGAGAGGCACATATCAATGCTTCTTTCAACAACATCATTATTTCGCTTACCAACTTAAAAGGAGAAGTAATCTCTTGGTCATCTGCCGGAAAAATGGGCTTTAGAGGATCAAAGAAGAACACTCCTTACGCTGCTCAAACTGCCGCTGAAGATTGTGCTAAAGTTGCACAAGAGGCTGGTTTGCGTCAAGTGAAAGTGTATGTGAAAGGACCTGGAAACGGACGTGAGTCTGCTATCCGTACCCTTCATAACAACGGGATTGAAGTAACCGAAATCATCGACGTTACTCCATTACCACACAACGGTTGTCGACCACCTAAACGTCGAAGAGTATAATTTAAATTTAATCTGTAAAAGGAGTTCGATTATCGAAGGAAGCGACCTTAATTCATAATCCCTTTTACCCAAGCAAATAAAAATGGCAAGATATACTGGTCCAAAAACTAAGATTGCACGCAAATTCGGAGAGCCGATCTTTGGTGCAGACAAATCATTCGAAAAAAGAAACTACCCTCCCGGGCAACACGGTAACAACAGAAGACGTGGGAAGAAATCGGAATATGCTATCCAGTTAATGGAGAAGCAAAAAGCCAAATTCACCTACGGAATCTTAGAGAAGCAATTTAGAATCATCTTCGATCGTGCTTCACGTGCCAAAGGTGTAACTGGTGAGGTGCTCTTACAATTGTGCGAGTCGCGTTTAGACAACGTGGTGTACCGTTTAGGTATCGCGCCAACGCGTTCTGCTGCACGTCAATTGGTTTCTCACCGTCACATTACCGTTAACGGTTCTATTGTCAACATCCCTTCTTGTCACATTAAGGCGGGCGATGTGATTGGTGTTCGTGAAAAGTCAAAATCATTAACTGCCATTACCCATTCCTTAGAGCGCAACTCTTCTGTTTATGAGTGGCTCACTTGGAACTCGGCTACCTTAGAAGGTACTTTTGTCTCTACCCCTCAGCGTTTACAAATCCCTGAGAACATCAAAGAGCAACTAATCGTAGAATTGTATTCTAAATAATAACTGAAGTTATTCCTATGGCTATATTAAATTTCCAAAAACCCGATAAGGTGATCATGATCGACTCTTCGGAATTCGACGGTAAATTCGAATTTCGTCCCCTAGAGCCTGGTTATGGACTCACCATTGGGAACGCATTGCGAAGAGTATTGCTTTCTTCTCTGGAAGGATTTGCAATCACTTCAGTAAAGATTGAAAACATCGACCACGAATTCTCTACCATTCCCGGTATTGTAGAAGACGTGACCGAAATCATTTTGAACTTAAAGCAAGTGCGCTTTAAGCGTCAAATCGAGGATATCGAAAACGAAAAGGTGAGTATCACCATTGGAGGACAAGAGCAATTAAAAGCCTCAGACTTCCAAAAGTTCATCTCTGGTTTCCAAGTACTCAACACCGACTTGGTGATTTGTAACCTCGAGAAAAGCGTTCAACTCAACATGGAATTGACTATCGAAAAAGGTCGTGGTTATGTTCCTGCAGAAGAGAACAAGAAAATGGATGCCGAATTAGGTACCATTGCCATCGACTCGATCTACACTCCAGTGAAAAACGTGAAGTTTAGCATTGAAAACTACCGTGTAGAGCAAAAAACCGATTACGAAAAATTGGTTTTTGAAATCGAAACCGACGGTTCTATTCACCCAAAAGACGCTTTAACTGAAGCAGCAAGAACCCTCATCCACCACTTCTATTTGTTCTCTGACGAGCGCATTACCCTAGAAGCCGATGAGATCGCACAGACCGAGACTTATGACGAGGAATCGCTCCACATGCGTCAGTTGTTGAAGACTAAACTCATCGACATGGACCTTTCTGTTCGTGCGTTGAACTGTTTGAAAGCAGCAGAAGTAGAAACCCTAGGTGACTTGGTTTCTTACAACAAAAATGATTTGATGAAGTTTAGAAACTTCGGGAAAAAATCATTGACCGAGTTGGAAGAGCTTGTCGTATTGAAAGGACTTTCTTTTGGTATGAACCTCGCCAAATACAAATTAGATAAAGACTAACCGATAGTTTACAGCATAGAAAATGAGACACGGAAAAAAAGTAATGCACCTTGGCCGCAAAACAGCACATCGCAAATCGATGTTAGCCAACATGGCCTGTTCATTAATCGAGCATAAACGCATCAATACTACTGTGACCAAAGCCAAAGCTTTAAAGCAGTTTATTGAGCCAATCATCACCAAGTCGAAAGAAGACTCTACCCACAACCGTAGAACTGCTTTTCGTTACTTACGTAGCAAAGAAGCCGTTTCTGCTTTGTTCCGCGATGTAGCGGTGAAGGTAGGAGATCGTCCAGGAGGGTACACCCGCATCATTAAGTTGGGGAACCGCCTTGGAGATAACGCTGACATGGCCATGATCGAGTTGGTTGATTTCAACGAAATCTACAACAACAACGAAGGCGCTAAAAAGAAGACAACGCGAAGAAGTCGTTCGAAAAAAGCAGCCGAAGCCGAGACGGTAGAAACCGTTGCAGAAGCTCCAGAAGCTCCAGCAGCAGAAACCGAAGAAAAGTCGGAAGAATAGATGTTAATAATTATAACATAGGACAAAGGATAAGCTCTAAGAGTTTATCCTTTTTTT
>WTJP01000063.1 GCA_011526275.1 Candidatus Arcticimaribacter sp.
GCTCATTTTTTTTACCCGAAGAAATTTAAGTAGAACTGTTTTGTAACTCAATAAAAAAAAGTAAATTTGCATCCTGTTTAGAACAAACAGTAAAAACTACAGTTATGTCAAGAGTTTGTGAAATTAGTGGAAAGCGCGCGCAGTTTGGAAACAACGTGTCGAAAGCGTTAAACAGAACAAAGCGTCGTTTTGAAGTGAACTTGATCAAGAAGCGCTTTTACATTCCAGAAGAAGACAAGTGGGTTACCCTCAAAATCTCAACTTCTGTTTTAAAAACGATTAACCGCAAAGGGATTTCTGCCGTTTTGAAAGAAGCGAAAGCCCAAGGCGTACTATAAAGATTATACCATGGCAAAAAAAGGAAACCGCGTTCAAGTAATTTTAGAATGTACAGAGCACAAAGCTTCTGGACAACCTGGAACGTCTCGTTATATTACGACCAAAAACAAAAAGAATACTCCTGATCGTTTAGAAATCAAAAAATTCAATCCGATCTTGAAGAAAATGACTGTTCACAAAGAAATTAAATAGTTATGGCAAAGAAATCAGTAGCAACCTTACAAACAGGTTCAAAACGTTTAACTAAAGTTATCAAGATGGTGAAGAAAGGTGACGCTAAGTCGTACTCTTTTGTTGAAACCATTACTGCTCCAGACCAAGTAAACGATTGGTTGAGCAAACAATAAATAACCACTTTTTAGTTGTTCAGAAAAAGCTACTTTTACAGTAGCTTTTTTTGTATCGTAGTATGAGCATTTTAGGAAAATTATTTTCAGGAGAAGACCCTCAGTTAGACAAAGGACTAGAAACGACGAAAAAATCCTTTTTCTCCAAGTTGAGTACCGCCATTGCAGGCCGCTCAACGGTAGATATGGACGTGCTCGACGATTTGGAAGAGGTCCTTATCACGGCCGATGTTGGGGTGCCCACCACTTTGAAAATCATCGAGGCCATAGAAGCCCGAGTAGCCAAAGACAAGTACTTGGGAACAGATGCACTACGTCAAATTTTACAAGAAGAAATTAGGGCTATTCTGGTGGCACAGGAAAAGGAAAGCGATTTCTCCTTTGCCCAAGACTACAGCCAGCAGCCCCATGTGATCATGGTAGTTGGTGTTAATGGAGTAGGGAAGACGACCACCATTGGGAAATTAGCGCATCAATTCACCCAAGCAGGTAAGAAAGTGGTTTTGGGTGCAGCCGATACCTTCCGTGCTGGAGCCATAGATCAATTACAAGTCTGGGCCGATCGTTCTGAGGTTTCCCTAGTGAAACAAGAAATGGGAAGCGATCCAGCTTCGGTAGCATTCGACACCCTACAGTCGGCAGTCAAGCAACAAGCCGATGTGGTTTTAATCGATACTGCTGGTCGTTTACACAATAAAGTCAACTTGATGAACGAGTTGACCAAGGTCAAACGGGTAATGGATAAAATCGTCCCCAACGCCCCCCATGAGGTGCTGTTGGTCTTGGACGGTTCTACCGGACAAAATGCCTTTGAACAAGCCAAACAATTCACTGCCGCAACCGAAGTTACCGCCTTGGCCATTACCAAGCTCGACGGTACAGCCAAAGGAGGCGTGGTGATGGGGATATCCGATCAATTTCAAATTCCGGTAAAGTTTATCGGTGTAGGAGAGGGCATAGAAGATTTGAAAATCTTCGATAGCGCTGCCTTTGTACATTCATTTTTTAATTAAGTCCATGAAAAAATTTTTAAAAGCCTTTTTCGGGCTTGTCGTCCTGTTGCTGCTCGTCTTTTTTGCTGGCCCTACTGTTGAGGCGCCCATCATCGAGAAACCCCTGCCTGAATTGGAGGTTACCCTAGAAGAATTACCCGCTTGGGTCGCAGCACAGAACGCCGCTTTTCCAAACATCAAAGCCGACAATGAATCGAAATTGGTTTTTGCCGATTCCATTCCACAGCAAACCGACTATGCCATTGTTTACCTTCACGGCTTCTCTGGGAGTACTGCCGACGGTGCCCCGGTGCATCTTGAAGTAGCCAAAGCCATGGGAGCCAATATCTACCTTCCCCGCCTTTATGCGCACGGTTTAGCCACCGATGAAGGTTTATTGGAATACACAGGAGAAAAATCCTTAGACAGCGCCCGCGAGGCCTTGGCGGTAGGGAAACTCCTCGGGAAAAAAGTCATCCTCATGGGAACTTCTACCGGTTGTACCTTGGCGCTGGCACTCGCTGCTGCTCATCCAGAACTAGCGGCCTTGGTTTTGTATGCCCCCAACATCCGCATCAATCATCCCCTCGATTTTGTGGCGACCCTGCCTTGGGGCTTGCAAATTATTCGCCAAGTAGAAGGCGGTTTGTACCACGAAATGCAGCAACCCTCGGAAACAAAAAAACAGTACTGGACCACCAAATACCGTTTAGAAGCCCCTGTTCAAATGCAAAAGTTATTGGAAACGGCCATGATTCCCGAGCTCTTTAAGCAAGTAACCGTTCCTGTATTTTCAGGTTTTTATTATAAAAATGAAGCTGAGCAAGACCCGGTGGTTTCTGTGGCAGCCATGCGCGAGATGTTTAAAAACTTAGGAACCCCAAACGATTTAAAACAAGAACAAGCTTTCCCCAATGCTGGAGCACACGAAATTGCTTCGGCTTTGGTTACCACCAATCATCAAGAAGTAAAAGTAGCTACGCTGGATTTCCTTCAGCGAATATTAAACTATGCGGACAAAAACGACCAAGCAGAATAAGATTAACGTCATCACCCTGGGCTGTTCCAAAAACATTTACGATTCGGAAGTGTTGATGGGGCAACTCAAAGCCAGTGGGAAAGACGTGGTCCATGAAGAGGATGGAAATATCGTTGTGATCAATACCTGTGGTTTTATCGACAACGCCAAAGAGGAATCGGTCAATACCATCTTGGAAAACATCAAACGCAAAGAGGCAGGCGAGCTGGATAAAGTCTATGTCACCGGCTGTTTGAGCGAACGCTATAAACCCGATTTAGAAGCTGAAATTCCACAGGTCGATCAATACTTTGGCACCAGTCAGCTGCCCGAATTATTGAAGGCCCTTGAAGCAGACTACAAACACGAGTTGTTGGGCGAACGCATGACGACGACCCCCAAGAACTACGCTTATTTTAAAATCTCAGAAGGCTGCGATCGTCCTTGTTCGTTTTGTGCTATCCCTTTGATGCGCGGAAAACACCGTTCCACGCCCATTGAAGATTTGGTAAAACAAGCCGAGCACTTGGCGAAAGATGGGGTGAAAGAACTTATTCTCATCGCACAAGATTTAACCTATTACGGCCTCGATTTATACAAAAAACGCAATCTTGCGGAATTGCTAGAAGCCTTGGTCAAAGTCGAAGGGATAGAATGGATTCGCTTGCATTATGCTTTCCCAACTGGCTTCCCACTCGACGTGCTGGAAGTCATGAAAAGAGAGCCTAAGATTTGCAACTACCTCGATATCCCCTTGCAGCATATTTCCGATAGCGTATTAAAATCCATGCGCCGCGGAACGACCAAGGAAAAAACAACCCGCCTCTTAAAAGAGTTTAGAGCCGCTGTTCCCGGAATTACCCTGCGCACCAGTCTTATTGTGGGTTATCCTGGCGAAAGTGAAGCCGATTTTGAAGAGTTAAAACAATGGGTGAAGGAAATGCGTTTTGAGCGCTTGGGCTGCTTTACCTATTCCCATGAAGAAAATACCCATGCTTTTCAATTGGAAGACGATGTACCCGAGGAGGAGAAACAACGTCGCTCGTCGGAGATTATGGAGGTACAAGCACAAATTTCTTGGGAGCTGAACCAAGAAAAAGTAGGACAGACCTACCGCTGTATCATCGACCGGAAAGAAGGAAACTATTTTGTGGGAAGAACCGAAATGGATTCCCCCGATGTGGACAATGAAGTCTTGGTCGATGCGGAAAAATATTACCTCAAACAAGGGGAGTTTGTTCAGCTTAAAATTACCGAAGCCACCGATTTTGATTTATATGCGGAGCCTATTGCTTCGTCGTAAGGGTCAACTCCGCCGTTTTGGTGATTTCTGGCAGCGCACTTAAATCGTATTGATAGATCACTCCCTCTCCAACCACCACAGCAGTAGGGTAGTCCACGATGATGTCATAAGCAAAGGGAATATTTTCAGTCACCACAACTTCGGGGTTTTCTCGATCACTTACGTTAAGGACTTTGATTCCTGCACTCCCGTCGCACACCAAAAGGTGGTCTTGGTAAATGGCCAAGCCGTGTGGGTTGAACATCACCTGCCGTGAAACGACTTCCAAGTTTTGAGGATCGCGAATGTCGATGATTTGTAATTCGTTGGTTTCGGTAAAGCAGTTGGTTCCCCCACGAAGGGTGACATAAGCATAGTCCAAATCGGCCACCACGGGATCGCAACTTCTAAAATGTTCAATGCTGTTGATGTAGTCGGGGTTTCCGGGACTGGAAACGTCATACATTAACATGCCGGTGGTGGAACCCACCAAGAGGAGGTCGTTGAGTTGGAAAAGTGTTTCTGCTTGGGTGCTGGTATCTAAACGGGCAAAGCGCGAAGGACGGTAATCGTCTGCAATGGAAAACAAGACCAGTTCATTGAAGTTGATGGTGTACAAATAGCGGTCTATGGGGAGGAAACGCGTCATAGAGCCAGCCGTCGATACTTCGCCAAAGGCTGCCTCTTGTGCTGTTGAGGTAGTGGCTAAATCGGCGCTTTCCAATGTGAGGTAGCGCAGCTGATGATCTTCCCGTGGTTCTCGTCGTATTTCGGTTCTCCAGCTGGTCACGATACCTCGACTGTTGTCGATTTCTTCATAGCGAGAATATTCCCCAACTTCGGCGAAATTTACATTAGCGTCGAGGGTGACATAGGGATTGTAATAAAACACATCTTCTACTGTAAAATCTTCGATCAGTACTGGGGCAGTAATCGTACTGATATCAAAAACGACCAAGGCAGAAAACATATCGCTGTACAAATGGTCGTCGATAATGCTCATGTCGATGGACCCTGGGATAGAAATAAAATGGAGGTTCTGCGGATTAGCCGGGTCGCTGTTATCCACTACATGGATTCCCTCTTGGGGTTTATTGATAAAAATGTAGTGTTGATAGGTTAAAATTTTCCCGGCCTGGGCGTAGTCCTTAGGCGGGTCAATACTCACTTTTTGCGCCAACTGTGCTGTGGTTTCATAGACCGGAACAAAATAGGTGACGTCCACCAAATTCTCGTCCACCTCTTCGTCTTGGAACAAATTACAGCCCACAAATAGCAGACAAAGGAGGACATAGCGAAGGAAAGTAAAGGCAAAAGATTTCATTTCAAAGGGTTTTACATCCTAAACAACAAAATTAATGCCACGGTTTACCAGAAAATAGCATTGACGAGCCACAATTTCCCGTTTTCCCAAAAGTTGCGGTATAATGGATTGTCTACCAAATACACCACCGAGCCACGGCCGTACTTTTCGGTACCTACCAATAAAGATTCGCTTTGCAAGTCCACCGCCTTGTCTCCGCTAAAGCCAGCAAAGGGTTTTGTTCCTTTCGGCAGGTGAGCAACGGTGCCATAGCCGTCGAGGACTTCATAGGCAGTTGCGCGTGTTTTTAAGCTAAAATAATGCGGAGCATAACCAGCGGCTAGCGGGTGGGTATTATCGACATTGGCTTTGTAGATACTGCCGTAAATGGAAGAGCGAATCGCTTCCCGTTCACGATCCCCATAGGCGGTTTTTGTATCGTCTTCATCTCCGCTTTTACGGGTCAATGAAAAGGCATCGTGAGCAGCAAATGCGCGAACGGCATTCCCAATGGCGACGACACGTCCTCCCTTGCTCATCCATTGCATCAAGGCATTTT
>WTJP01000137.1 GCA_011526275.1 Candidatus Arcticimaribacter sp.
CAATAACACAATTACCATCTACAGGAACAACAATGTAATACGCAGAGAACTAATCAATACCGTCATCCATGAGTATTTCCATTACTACCTAATTACATCAGAGTCGAAATCTAAACTCTACCATGATCAACTGGATCAATTCTCATTGGCGCAACACCCACAGGAAATTCTATGCAATACTATGGGTGAAACACTTACTAAGGTCTATTTGAAAAATAATTAAAAACTGTAGCTGGTTCACAAAAGGCACAATACCCCAACAGTCATTGTGCCGATTAGATTGCAAAACAAATCCTGATCCATCATCTTAAGATCCAAACTTCGGGTCGTGAGACCTAAAGTTCATCAATCCATTTCAGAATATCTTTTTTCCGACAAGATTTATCATTAATTCTGAACAGAGATCGATTAATTGATTCTCTAATAAATTGTGATTTAGATTTTTTTTCTTTTACTAATGTCTCCAGCAAAGTAACATATTGATTGGGTGTTAGCCGCAGTGAAATCATAACGTCTTTTTTCATATCTGAATAGGTTTATTATAAATAGTGTAATACACAGAAAAAGTTCCTCCAGAATTGTAGGAAGTGAGAATTATTGTAAAGTATTTGGCCAATTGTATGTCAATTTATATATTTGACACATGAAAAGACGAAAACCATCACTTCCATCAGTAATAAATTACGATGACCTTTCAGAAGTTTTCTCTGGTAAGATCACTACGTTTAAGAAATTTAAACATGCGGGGAATTCTCCTTTTGGATCAAAAGTCGAAAGCTGCAGAGAGGAATTAATGAACTGCCTTGACAGAAATAAAGAAGTGATTGAGGAAATAGAAGATAAGATCTTAGATTTCATTAAACATTCTATTGCTCATCGTCCTGATGTATATGTAGCTCGGACAAAGAACAAAGAAAATGACAAAGAATACTTTACTGCAAAAACATTTATGCCTCAAAAAGGAGGAAAGAAAAAGGAAGTAAAAGTTTATTTGGGAAAGGCTGAAGATTATGATTTCAATACCAAAAGCCCAAAAGCAAAACGTGATGCAGAACATAAAATGAGAACCACATTAATTCGCAGGCTTAATGAAGGTACAGTATAGTACCAATTAGATTTTTTTAATTTAAAAATATGTCAAATAAATAGTATAACATATGAAAATAATAGAAACAAATAAATTATTAATCCATCCTAAACTGATTGATTTGAAGTCTCAAATTAACTTCAATAAAATGGTAGTTATTCTAAACGAGTTTGGATTTAGAGCCAGAACCCCAATAATTGTAACAAAAGAGGATAACCAATTATTTATTATTGATGGGGTTCGTAGGTGGTATGCGGCTCAGCAACTCAATTTAGTTAAGGTGCCAATACAAATCGTATCTATTGATGAAGGTGATGTGTTCATTGAATCTATACTTAGGAACACAACCTCCAAAAGGTCATATAAAGAAATAATTGAATCTTTAAAGGTTGTTCTTGGGATACTAGGAACATCACAGGGTAAGAAAAGAGTGAATATTAATGAGCTATTCAAGGGTGATTTTGATAATTGTTTAGGAGATCGTTTTAAGCTTGCAGGTAAAATATTGGACATTGATATGTCGGCATCACTTATAAGAAATCTCTTGAAAATAGATGAGTTTGACTCTAACTCATCTAATGGGTTTCGTGGTTCTTTGTTAGATAAGATAGAAAATCAAGGGATGAAAATTTCAAAAGCGTTTGAAATTGTTGATAGGGTTAAAAAAGAATCTACGGTTAATTCCGAATTAGTTCAAGAATTAACAGATCCCATTATCTCAACCAACTATCAAATACACCACTTGGACAATAAACAAGCAGCGTCCGTCTTAGAACCAAACTCTATTGATTTACAATACTCCTCGCCAGATTATTTCGAAGCACGTAACTATCGAGGGGTAGCCAAAAAAGATCAAATTGGTCAACTTGATTTAGAAAGCTACATCGATAGTTTGGTCAACCTATCAATTCCATTTAGAGATCGAATATTGAAGGAATCAGGTGTCTTCATTTACAACGTATCGGACATAATAAGGGAGAATCAGTCTTTGGCAATTCCACAAAGACTTACCTTGGCTATGGTCGAAGCGGGATGGCACTTTATTCAAGAAGTGAAATGGGTAAAGGAAAACCCCACTCCCATTTTTAAATTTAACGGCTTCCGACCTTCAACAGAGTCAATATTAATTTTTACTAAAAACCCACTTAAGTTTCATTGGAGAGAGTTAAGAATTATGAATGATAACAAATCAATATCGGTTTCAAAATCAGGTTCAAAATTTGTAATTGATAGTCCAAACAAAAGATTAACGGATTATGTCAGTAATAAAAATGTTCTTGACCTCATTCAAACCCCCGTTTTCAATAGAAAGGAATTTGATGAAATAGATCCTAACTACAAGCACCAGGCACCTCAAAATGAATTAATCCCCTTAAATTTTATCCTTCATTACACAGACATGGGGATGACTGTTTGCGATCTCTTTGGAGGAAGCGGAACAACTGGCGCAGCAGCTCTTAAACACGGTCGAAATGTGATTACATTTGATTTAGATCAGACCAATATAGAGTTCATGTCCAAACGATTTAGTAGAATCACCAATAAAGAAGAAAAATATTCTAAAAACGTTATTCAAGAGGCTTTTTTATACTAAAAAAATATGTCAATTAATTAAAGTGTCATATAAGTTATGCACACCACAATATTTTACCCATCCAACATCAATTTTAAGAGACTTTTAGAAGGATTTAATCTAAGTGCTACTCGAGAGAAAAACCTTCGTTTAAAACTCATTAAAATGGTGTCTGCAGTATATCCTAATCCCTATAACCGATATGGTTTTAACGAGGACGGTTACCGCAGCATCAGCTCACGGTTCAAAAAGAAGATTTTAACAAGAGATTATAGACTAATAATAGATATCCTAACCACAGGAGATGATCCTATTATCGAAGTAATGGAAAGTTATGAGGTAGGTGTGAAACCAAAAAGATATAGGCTCAGGTCCAAGTATAGGAGCTCGAAGAGTGAGAGTATCCAAATTGAAAAGTCAAAAAGAGGTCAACATTTCTTTCTTGATGATCAATTTCATAATAACAAAATAAGTATTGATCCAAGTGCTGAGTTATACCTATTGAACTTATATAGTGTTCTACGTGATCAGTCTCAGACTAATAAGGAAATTACTCTTATAAAAAATTATTTAGGTAGGAATCTACAGATAATAAATGACATTAGAGGTGGATTACTTTTCTATAGTCGTTCACATTCCAATAATAGATATAATTCTTCTATTACATCACTAAATAGAATTATACGTCCATTTCTTAAAGTCAATAATTCACCTTTAGTATCTATTGATATTAAGGCATCACAACCTTATGTTCTTGCTTCTATACTAGATATTGAATTCTATACTAATACTAATAGTATATATAATATTAATACTATAGGGGAGGTAGGTGGGTCTATATTGTTTCCGCAGTTATTAAAAAATAAACAAGCTGGTATTAGTCGATTCAGATCTATACCATTTAATAATGACTTTTATAGTCACATTCTCAAAACAGAGTTAAATCGAGTACCTGCAGCTGAAGAAAGAGAACGGATGAAAATGAAAACGATGCAGTTTCTTTTCTTCAATAACTCAGATGGACGAAAGAAGAAAGAATTAGGGTATATCGTTAGACAGCATCCTTCTGTAAACGCTTTTGTTACTCAATGTTTGAATTTAATTGGTCCTCGAAATTTTGCTCAATTTCTTCAAAAGGCAGAGAGTTACTTAGTCATAGACATCATTACGCGTGAATTCCAAATAAAGTACCCTAGTGCTCCCCTATTTACAATTCATGACTCCATTTTAACCACCGAAGAGTTCGCGAATGAAGTTCATGAGTTAATGCATGAGAGGTTAGTTGAATTAACGGGAATTGAGCCAGGACTATCAATGGAATTGTTTTCAATAAATACTAAACCAAAACCTAGCGATGTCGAGAGGGTCTTTTCAAAGGTGTCAACACAGGCAAAAAAATATAATCAATTTATCAATTCTGCTGAATTCAAAGAATCGTATGTGGGGTTAACTAATTCACTTTTAAATAGCCACACTTGTCTTATGTAAAACAAGCATGAATCAAACTAAAATTAATAATGTTAAAGTCAGGTATTAGATGATGTCAAAATCAAATGAAATAAAAGAACTGAAAATTGAGTTAAATAATATTTCTAATAAGGACATAGCGCGCATCCACAAACTATTGGAGACATTAGCATTAATTGAATATGAATCATATAAAATGCAGTCATGAGAACCATAATTTATAAACGTGTTAGTACTGATGATCAGGCAGATCGAGGGTACTCCCTGCAACACCAAGAAGATGTAATTAAACAGTTTTGTAAACTACACAACTATCCAATATTAGACGTATATACTGAAGATTGTAGCGGCAAAAATTTTGATCGTCCTGAATGGAATAAAATTTTAAAATTTCTCAAAAAAAATCGTGGGAAAGTTGATCAAATTCTATGTCTTCGCTGGGACAGGTGGTCACGAAATGTCTACTTGGCATTAAATGAAATAAATAAACTCGAGAAACTTGGAGTACTCATATCAACTGTAGAACAACCCATAGATCTTTCAAATCCTGACAGTAAGGTTCTACTGAGTATTTATTTAACCCTTCCAGAAGTTGAGAATGATAAAAATTCCATTAGAACCACAGAGGGATCAAGAAGAGCGAGAATAGAAGGTTGCTGGACAGGTCCCGCTCCAAGAGGTTATGATAATTGTCGTGTTGAAGGTAAATCAACTCTTAGACCTAATGAAGCAGCACCTTACATTAAAGAATGTTTTGACAGGTTGGTGTTGGGAGTTTATTCTGCTAATGAAGTTAGAAAATATATTAATGAACAAAAATATCCTTACAAGGGTAAATCGTTCAATATCACCAAACAAACGTTTTACAATATCATTAGAAATGTTGTTTACACAGGAAAGGTCAAGGTTAAAGCGTGGAAAAAGGAAGAGGAACAAATTGTAATTGGGTTACACCCTCCATTGGTGTCGGATGAACTTTTTAAGAGGGCTAATGACTACTTGGACGGCAGAGTTAGAAATTTCGATTTTAAGTCTGATAAAACAGACCTATACCCCTTAAAGGGGTTCATGAAGTGTAGAGAACATGGTAGAACGCTTACTGCCTACAAATCTCAAAGTAGAAACAAGGAATGGCATCACTATTATTTATGTACTAAACCCCGATGTCAAAGATTTCGTGTGGATTGGGCACACGAACAAATTAAGAAGTTACTAAACAAGATTTCTTTTACTGCTGGAATGGTTAAAGTATATAAATCTCAACTTGAATCATTAATCGATAGAGAAGACATTACAAGAAAAACTGAGATTAATAGAATGCAGACTGAGATTGAGAAGTTTGTGACGCGACAAACCAACTTGCAAAACTCATTTCTTGATGGAGATATCACCTCTTCTGATTACAACGAAATGAAGAGTAGAATCGAGTCTGAGTTATGTGATAAAAAAATTAAGTTGGAACGGTTGAAGTCTACGAAGAGTCCTTTTAAAGTGTATTTGAATAAAACTCTCCCAATGATTGAAAACCTAAGTCAGTATTGGGATAAGGCGGATGGGAAGACCAAACAGAAGATTCTTGGCTGCATCTTTA
>WTJP01000136.1:0-1653 GCA_011526275.1 Candidatus Arcticimaribacter sp.
GTAAGGTTTACCGTTGCTTTATTTGCTGCTTCCGACACTTGGTGTAACTCGGTACTCAAACGATCACTTCCAATTAAATAGATGTAGTTGTCGTTGTCGCTTTCGCGCTTTGGGTCGGTGCGTCCCACCATGTCGATGTTGAGGTTGGCAACCGTGTTGGCCAAAGGATATAACGGGTTATCGGTATAGTAACGCGAGCCCAACAAACCTTTCTCTTCTCCTGAAACATGTAGGAAAATGATGGAGCGTTTTGGTCCGTTTCCTGCTTCCACCGCTGCTTGGAAGGCTTCGGCTATTTCAAGTAAAGCAACACTTCCCGAACCGTCGTCATCGGCACCATTGTAGATTTCCCCGTTTTTAATCCCCTCGTGATCGAGGTGAGAAGAAATTACAATGTATTCTTCCGGTAGAGTACTTCCTTCAATAATGGCAACCACATTTTCGGTTTGCACAGGCGTGCCCTTAATGTCCAATTCCATGCTTTGGAAGTAGTCTGTTGTTCCTTGTGCGGCCTTGATGTTTCTATTCTGGTAAAATTCACGTAAAAAAGTAACAGCGCGTTTTTGACCTAAGGTGCCGGTTTCACGACCTTGAAAATAATCGGAAGCATAGACGTATAAAAGCTCTTTTAAGTCTTGTTCTTCTATGGTGTTTCCATAGGCTTTAGCTGCATCCAATTGCGCTTGTCCAGCGAATGTCATCAGTAAACCGAAAAGTAATGCGAATTGTTTCATTGTATATTAAGTTAAAACGTTTGAGTTGATTTGCGCTAAAATGCCATCCCAAAGAGCAATGCGCATTTCGAGGGCTTTTTTGGCACCCTCTAGGGCTTCTTTAATTTTATTTTCATCTCCTTGACAGAGTTCTTCCATCATTTGTAAAGCCATGGGTCCGTGTTCGTCCCCGTCCACTTCAATGTGACGATCAAGGTAATAAATTAAATGAGACAAAGGAAGTCCTTCATTGCGGAGGTTCTTGACCATGGCAATAAACATGTCGGGAATCAAATCTTCTCTTCCAAAAGTGAAAACCGCTGCAATTACATGTAACTTGTTTTCTGCAATGGTAGTAAAAGTAAAGCGTAAAAAATCGCGAACGAACGAACTTAAAGGAGTTGCTTCTAGCAAACGATCGATGGGAGTTCCGGACTCAAGCTCAGCTATTAACGCATGTATAGCTTGGGTATTTGCTCCCACTTCTTCCATGGCCTGGAGATACATTTCAAAATGACTCATGGCAATTCCGTCCTTGTTGACATCGGTTTCTTCCCCCCAAACAATTTCATTGATTAAGCGAGCGGTTTGTGGGTGTTTTGCTGGGGTCCACGGCAAGCGTGTACAAGTGAGTTCTACTTGTAATTTTTTCACCAAAGACATAAAATCCCAAACCGCAAAAACATGCTCTTCCATAAAGCCTTTGATGTCCTCCACGCTGGCAATATGATCGTATAGCGGGTGCTGTGTAAGCGCTGATTTTAAGGGGGCTAATTCTTTTTCAAAAACATTCATTTTCTTCTCCATAAGGGTGCAAATATAGGTGGAAAAGCAAGGAAATAGAAAAATAAATCCTTTATATTCACTTTTTTATGGACATCCTTTTTTCATTTCTTTTGGCCAGTGTTTTGTTAACGCTTTCTCCCGGACCAGATTTATT
>WTJP01000136.1:1753-3771 GCA_011526275.1 Candidatus Arcticimaribacter sp.
TTTTTTTGGTTGTTTTTCCCGGGCTTTTTATTTAGTTCTTCGCTAAGTATCGCCATGCAGTATGCCGTTTTGGGCGGACTATTCCTTGTACAAGCTGCCGTCGTTTTTAGTGGCGTTATTCTTTTAGCGAATCAGTTCAAAGCATTTTTTCAGCGCTATCGCTTAGACTTTATTTCAGGGGTGCTGTGGTTGATCTTGGCGGTGTATCTTGTGCTTGCCTAAAAGGGACTATCTTTGAACATGGATTCGATCGATTTTATAGAATGCCCAAGAGATGCCCTCCAAGGCATCAAAAAATGGGTGCCTACCGAGCAAAAAATCCGTTATGCCCAAGCCTTATTAAAGGTGGGATATCACACCCTAGATGTGGGTAGTTTTGTCTCCCCAAAGGCCATTCCGCAAATGCGCGATACTGCTGCGGTTTTAGCTGCTTTAGATCGGAGTGAAAGCAATACAAAGTTGCTTACAATTGTGGCCAATGAACGCGGTGCGCAAACGGCTTGCGCTCATACAGCTGTAGACTATTTGGGCTTTCCCTTTTCGATTTCAGAAAACTTTCAAATGCGCAATACGCGAAAAACAATTGCGGAGTCTACGGTGGTTTTGGAACGGGTACTCGAATTGTGTGAAAAGAGTAACAAGCAGTTAGTGGTCTATCTTTCCATGGGCTTTGGCAATCCCTATGGCGATCCTTGGTCGGTAGACATTGTAGCAAAATGGGTCGAGCAACTCACACAGCTTGGCGTGCGAACCTTATCCTTATCCGACACGGTTGGTGCTGCTTCTACATCAACCGTGTATAAAGTGTTCTCCCAACTTATTCCGGCCTATCCAAAGGTGCAATTTGGCGCGCATTTACATTGCCGGCAAGAAGATGCGGTGGCTAAACTTGAAGCGGCCTTTCGTGGTGGCTGTAGGCGGTTCGATGGAGCAATTCGCGGCTTTGGCGGCTGTCCCATGGCCAAAGACGAACTCGTTGGAAACCTACCCACCGAAAAAATTTTAAGCTTTTGTACAGCAAAACAAATTGATCACCGACTCAACCCACTGCACTTTGAGTCAGCCTATAACGTAGCTTTAAAGACCTATGCTTAATTTTTTATGATAAATTTAGTGGCGAAAGGGTGGGGCGGGTCTGCTTAAATTGTTGTAAATTTGGTCGCAACTAATTTTGAAATAGTTGCCATGATAAATTCCTCCGATAAATTTGTAGAACAAGGCCTAACGTACGACGACGTCTTGCTTGTGCCTTCCTATTCTGAAACGCTCCCTAGAGAAGTTAACATCAGTACAAAGTTTAGCCGTAACATTCAATTGAATATCCCTATCATTTCGGCTGCAATGGATACGGTTACCGAAAGTCAAATGGCTATCGCCATGGCACGCGAAGGAGGAATAGGTGTACTACATAAGAACATGACCATCGAGCAGCAAGCCGATAAAGTGCGTACAGTAAAGCGATCAGAATCGGGGATGATACTCGATCCTGTTACCCTTACGAAAGAGGCTACAGTTGCCGACGCAAAACAAAACATGTCCACCTATAAGATTGGGGGAATACCAATCGTAGATGCTTCAGGTAAACTGGTGGGGATAGTCACAAATCGCGATTTGCGCTTTGAGCGCGATCTCGATCGTCCCATCGCTGAGGTAATGACCTGTGAACACTTGATTACTGTAACGAATGGGACTTCTTTGTCTGAAGCAGAAGGCATTTTACAACAACATAAAATTGAAAAGTTACCCGTTGTCGATCAAGACAATAATTTGGTTGGACTCATAACTTTCCGCGATATTACTAAGCACACCACCAAGCCTATTGCCAATAAAGACGCCTTTGGCCGTTTGCGCGTAGCTGCAGCAGTTGGGGTAACAGGTGATGTGCTAGAGCGTACCGAGGCTTTGGTAAACGCTGGAGTCGATGCGATTGTAATTGATACAGCGCACGGACATACCAAAGGGGTGGTCGATGTATTGAAAGAAGTAAAAAAATCTTTCCCTAAACTCGATGTAGTAGT
>WTJP01000136.1:3871-5590 GCA_011526275.1 Candidatus Arcticimaribacter sp.
TATCGCGGTATGGGATCGGTAGAAGCCATGAAGAAAGGAAGTAAAGACCGTTACTTCCAAGATGTGGAAGACGATATCAAAAAATTAGTCCCAGAAGGAATTGTGGGAAGAGTGCCCTATAAAGGAGAATTGTTTGAAAGTATCCACCAGTTTGTTGGGGGAATTCGTGCGGGAATGGGTTATTGTGGAACACCTAGTATTGAAGAACTTAAAACCAATGGTAAGTTTGTTCAAATCACTGCTGCAGGAATTCGTGAAAGTCACCCACACAACATTCAAATCACCAAGGAAGCTCCAAATTACAGTAGATAAAAAAGAGAAGACGGCTACTTAACGCGTAACCAGTTTGTAAGTTTTAACTTCCCCCATGGTTTCCACACGCACGATGTACATTGTTTTGGGTTCAAGGGGAATGTTACGTTGAAAGTCGTAAAGATCAATTTGATTGAAAACAGCAACTTCGTTACCAATGATGCTGTAGATTCGAACAGTGCCCACACCGGTTAAGCCTTTAATGCTCAACACACCGTTTTTATAAATTAAGTTGACTAGGGTAGAAGTACTGTTGTTGAATTTTGGAGCCGACAGTCCCGCGTTTCCGAAGCTCGCAAGAGGCGAACTCAAGAAGAAAACACAAAGGGCAATAAGGGACAATCGTTTCATTCTCAAATATATGTTGGCAAGTTAGAATTTATATTGTTAATAAAAAAATAATTATTAACATTTAATTAGCTGTAATACAGTAAATTATATATTTTATTAAAAGTGCTACTCTTATTTTTGTTAATAAGACACAATAAATTCAATATTCCACGTTGGAAATATGCGGTAAGTTGCATCTCACAAGCAAATTAAATACAATAATTATGCCTCGTTTCTTTTTGTTTATCTCACTAGCGGTTTTTTTGGTCTCTTGCGACCATTTACCCTCTGTGGATCAAGACCCAATTGTGGCTCGAGTGGGGTCGCATTATCTCTACGCATCTGCCTTATCAGCACAATTGATGCCCCAGTTATCGGAAGAGGACAGTACGCTCTTAGCGCAAAATATTATCAACACCTGGGCAAAAGATCAATTGCTCTACGATCAAGCACTTTTGAATTTAGATCAACCCACACAGGCTAAACTAAACGATTTAGTGGAACGCTACCGCCTCGATCTTTGGGCGCGTTCCTATAAAGAGTCTGTGGTTAAGTCTATGGTAGACACTGAAGTTTCAACAAAAGAATTGGAGGAATACTATCAGCAAAATCTCAATAGTTTTATTCTAAAAGAAGATGTGATTCAACTGCGGTATATTATTTTACCCGCTGACAATATCGACCTAGAACTTATCCAAGAACGCTTTCAACGCTTTAATTTGGAAGATCGCGCTTTTCTCGATTCTTTGAGTTACCAATTCAGCGATTATGAGTTGGACGAAAGTCGGTGGATTAGCCGTCGTGCATTTGAACGTAAATTTGGAAAGGTGGCTAAAGATCCCTTTGAAAATTATTTAAAAAAATCACAATTTTTCCTCCTCGACAACGCAATCGAGGTATATTTGCTGCAGGTGAACGATTTCAAGTACCACAACGAAATTGCTCCCCTCGCCATGGTTAGAAATACTGTTGAAAAAATAGTGTTCAACCGCAAAAAACTTAAATTTATCAAAGAATTTGACCAAGAAATTTTACAAGATGCAATACAGACCAATAAGTTTGAAATCTACCCTTAGT
>WTJP01000017.1 GCA_011526275.1 Candidatus Arcticimaribacter sp.
ACACGGGCTTGTGTCCAGTAGTCACGTCCGTCTTGGTAACCTGCTCCTTGAGAGTTAAAGAATAAAGCTCCACCCTGTGCAAAACCAGCAGAAAGGAAAGCACTAGTATCTTCATCTGGACGGAATTCTAAGTGACCGTTGGCCGCAAAGTTTTGGTAGCGTGTTGCTAGTGGATTACCGTCATAATTGTCATCTAAATCAGACATAGAAAGTAAAAGATCACCTCTATCTGTAGGGTCAACCATGTTGTTGCGAATTGCAGGTTGATAGATCGCGCGTTGGAAGCCAGCGATCGTTGTGGCATCGGCAATTCCATCACCATCTTCGTCAACTCTTTCGTCTCCGTTTAACTGGAAGTCATCCCCTTCGGTGTACTTTACGTTGATTTTATATCCAAACTTCTTGTTTTCAGAAGCATAAGCGTGACGTAAAGCAGCTCCTAAGGTGTTCATTTCACCTCCTAAGAGTTCCACGGTAGTACCAGGATAATCGATTGGGTTTTTAGACATGAAGTGAACTACCCCAGAGGTTACCCCAGGACCGTAAAGTGCAGAAGCAGCACCACGAACCACCTCGATTTTCGCGATATCGATGTTAGATAAACCGGCTTGTTGTGTAAAGAAAGTACCCGCAGAAGGATTCGTTAAGAAACGGTAATCCAAGATAGGTAGTGCAGATGTTCCAAATACACCAGAACCAGCACGCATCTCAATGTTGAGTGTGTTGGCCGATTGTTGTTGGATTTGCACCCCAGGTACATTAACTAAGTGACGCACAGGATCAACCGCTACGGCAGAGTTTTCAATATCTTTTGCAGAAACAATGCTCACAGAAGCTGGCGCATCTTGAACCTTTTGTGGGCGACGCGATGCCGATACAATAATTTCATCGAGCTTTTCACCGGGCTGTAATGCTAAATTGATGACTTGATCTGCAGAAGTAACTTCAACCGATTGAGTGGTAAACCCAACCGAACTTACTTCAATAGTGAAAGGAGCATCTTGACTTGTGCTGAAAGTAAAGTTACCATCAAAGTCGGTGTTGGTCCCTTCCGTTGTTCCTTGAATGACGATGTTCACCCCAGGAATGGGCGCATCCGTCTCTGCGTCAGTTACCGTACCACGAATGGTGGTTTGGGCCAACAACAGATTTACACAAAACAGTCCGAGAACCGTTAGTGCAGTGGTCAGTTTGTTTTTTTTCATGATTGTTTGATTTATAATTATTACTGGTTTACAGAACTTAAACAAGTTTTTTTAAGGTATAGATTTGGGTTTTTGAGTTGCAATAAGTGCGTCCCATCTCGGAAAGATAGAAAGATTTTAGCGTTATCAAAAGATGTTGAGCGGCTTTTTCAATGTCTCAATCATTAATCTTCAAATAAAACGGCTGCTTCATCGTTGTGCCATGCGGTATAATTTTCTTCATATTTCTTATCCACTTGGTTGCGTTTTATCTTTAATGTGGGGGTAGTTAAGCCATTTTCAACGGTCCACGGTTCTTTGACAACTACCATGGTTGCTATTCTTTTATAGCCCGGCACTTCTTTGTTTACGGCTTCTAAACGCTTACTGAGTTCTTTTTCTAAGGTTTCTTTTGACTTGGTTGCACCAACTTCAGAGAGTACAGCTAGGCAAAGGGGTTGAGGGAGTCCCAATCCCACAACACATATTTGTTCGAAGTCAGTAATATCGGCGAAATAGCTTTCTAGCGTTAGCGGTTCAATATATTTCCCTTTCGATGTTTTAAAGAGGTCTTTAACTCTACCCGTGATGAATAGGTAACCTTCTTCGTCTAAGTGACCCTGATCTCCGGTGTGCAACCAACCGTCCTTCAATACTTCATTGGTGAGTTCAGGTTGTTTGTAATAACCTTGCATGACAAATGGCCCTCGCATTAAGATTTCGTTTGATGCTTCGTCAATTTTTATTTCGACCATGGGTTGTGCTATTCCCACTGACCCTGGTTTATTGGTTACTTTATCATTGAGCAATGTAGAAACAGCACAATTTTCTGTCATGCCGTATCCATTAAAAATATCGATCCCAATTTTTCTAAACCATGTTCGTTGAGAATCCAGCATTGGGGCAGCCCCAGAGACAATTGATCGTGCACGACCTAGGCCAAGCGTTTTCTTCAGTTTTCGCTTAATGATCCAAGACAGAATAGGAATTTTTAAAATTTTGTCCAGTTTTTCTTGCGGAAGTTTGGCTAAAATTCCCATTTGAAATTTTGTCCATATTCTCGGTACAGCAAAAAAGACGGTGGGTTGGGCGTCTTGAAGGTTTTTCGCAAATGTATCCAAGCTCTCTGCGAACGAAATAGTTCCTCCAAATCGATAAGCGGCAAATTCTACTACCACCCGTTCTGCAATGTGATTCAGTGGGAGGTAAGAGAAAAAGTCATTTTGCCCTTTGAAATCGATGTTAAAGGGGTTTTCCTCATAATTGAGTTCAGAGGTTTTTTGGTTGGCGTTATAGTCAAGTACTACACCCTTTGGATTTCCTGTGGTCCCGGATGTAAAGATAATGGTCCAGGTATCGCTTAGTTTGGGTTGGTGCGGATGTTCAAGCGCATCAAACTGATCGATGAACGCATGCCATTGATGGCCTTCTTCAATTTTTGAACAGCCTTTGTAGTGTGGAAATGCGATAATGGGAAGATCGGCTGGGACTCCTTTTTTTTGTTCCTCCCAATCTTCTACTTTTCCAGCAAATAGTAAGTCAACGTCACCAAAGTTCAACAAGGTGTTGATTTCTTTCGACGTTAAGGTTGGAAAAAAAGGCACACTGATGTAGCCTGCCATCATGATGGCTAAATCGGCAATAATCCATTCACGACAATTCTTTGAGATTAAACCAATGTGGGCATTTTCACGAAGTCCGAGGGATTGAAGACCAGTGGCTAGTTTTCTCGCTTTTTGTCCTACTTCTCCCCAAGTGTATTCCTCCCAAGTATCGCCAAAGGGTTGTTTGAGAAATGTTTTGTCTTTGTATTTTTTCTCCCATTGATAAAATTGAAATTCAAAAAGGGCATCGTTGGTGTTTGTTTCCATTGTTTGGTTTTTGTTTGTTTGTTTTGATGACGATTGGGGAGTTTGTCTATGCAACTAAAGATACAAATCTCTTCTTCTTTTCAAAATAGGAAGGGCGGGCAATAAATCATCATTTCAATCGGAAAGCTTTTAATTTAGATGGAAGCCATTATATTTGGAGCATAACAACTAACAAGAAGAAACAAGATTTATGAGAGAAGCATTGATCGTGTCCACAGCACGCACCCCCATTGGAAAAGCCTACCGAGGCGCATATAACAACACTTCAGCGCCTACTTTGGCGGGTATCGCCATTGAAGAGGCAGTCAAACGCGCTGGGGTTGACCCACAGCAAGTAGATGATGTGATTATGGGGGCAGCCTTGCAGCAAGGAACTACAGGAGGTAATATTGGACGTATGGCAGCTTTGGCCGGAGGCCTTCCCACCACAGTAAGCGGAATGAGTATCGATCGTCAATGCTCTTCTGGAATGATGGCCATTGCCACGGCAGCGAAACAAATTCAAAGCGACGGTATGGATGTGGTTATTGGCGGAGGCGTTGAGTCCATCAGCTTGGTGCAAAATGAGCATATGAATACCCACCGTATGGTCGATAAACCTTTAGAAGCCAAGCATCCCCACATTTACATGTCGATGTTGCAGACTGCTGAAGTAGTTGCCAAACGCTACAATATTTCGCGTGAAGCGCAAGACGAATACGGTTTACAAAGTCAGCAACGCACTGCTGCTGCACAAGCCGCTGGAAAATTTGATGATGAAATTATCCCGACCACGACCAATATGGGGGTCATGGATAAAGCCACTAAGGAAATCAGTTTCCACGATTTTACTTTGGAAAAAGACCAAGGGAATCGCCCCGATACCCAATTGGAGGGCTTATCGGCTTTGAATCCGGTAGTTGAAAATGGTTGCATCACGGCAGGAAATGCCAGTCAGTTGTCCGATGGTGCATCGGCCAGTGTATTGATGGAAGCTTCTGTAGCAGCCAAACACAATGTAACCCCTTTAGGGATCTATCGCGGGATTGCCGTAGCGGGTTGTGAACCCGACGAGATGGGGATTGGACCTATTTACGCTATTCCAAAATTGCTTAAAGCCCACGGACTTAAAATGGACGATATTGGCTTGTGGGAGCTCAATGAAGCTTTTGCTGTGCAAGTGCTCTATTGTCGCGATCATTTGGGGATTCCTAATGAGTTGATGAACGTGAATGGTGGAGCCATTTCCATTGGACACCCTTACGGAATGTCTGGAGCGCGCATGGTAGCACATGCCTTAATTGAAGGGAAACGTCGCGGGGCAAAATACGTGGTTTCCACCATGTGTGTTGGCGGCGGAATGGGTGCTGCAGGTCTTTTTGAAGTAGTTTAAGTAACCTGCGGACGACTGTTGTCGTAAAGCAGGTATTCTTCTGTTTCAATAATTTCTTTTAAGCGTTCTACACTCACGACTACTTCTTGAAAAGTAGTGTAGAGCGGAGCAAAACCGAAACGCAAATAACGATCCGGTCGAAAATCAGGGATGATTTTTGGCCGGTCTTTTTTTCCATGCAATAGGCATTGACAAATCCGCCAAGATTCGGGATGCGAAAGCGTCACATGCGAACCTCTTTCTTTCGGGGCAATTGGGGTTTCCAATTTATATCCTAAAGGGAAAAGGACTTGTTCCGCCTGTTCAATAAAAAAGGAAGTGAGGGCTTCGCTTTTGGTACGAATAGCTTCGCTACCTGCCGCTAGCGTTAGGTTAATCCCTGCTTCCATGGCGACGAGTGATAATACCGTAGGCGTACCTGCATCGAATTTTGTAATGTCGCTAGCAGGCTCATAATGCGATGAAAAGTCGAAGGGGCGGGCATGCCCAAACCACCCTTGAATAGGTGCATTAACAGCATCGTGAAGAGAAGCGTCTAGATAAAGGAATGAAGGAGCACCCGGTCCCCCGTTGAGGTATTTGTAGGTGCACCCAATAGCAGCCAAGCTCCGCGTGGCTTTAAAGTCTATCGCTACTGCACCCACTGCATGACTCAAGTCCCAAACGACAATAGATTGGTGTTTTTCTGCCCAAGCATTAAGGGCTTGCATGGGGTAGAGATAGGCGCTTTTATAACTTACAAGGCTTAGGCAAATTATCCCTGCTTGTTCCTGAATGGTGTTTTTCAACCGGTTAAGATCAGCCTCCAAATCGGTGGAGTATTCTACCAGAAGGGGAGGAGGTAATTGCTGTTTTTGTGCGATGCCCTCCAGGATATAATTATCGGTGGGGAAGTTGAGGCTATCCGTTATGAGTTGGTTACCGTATTTTCCTGAATGAACTAAAGCTTGAACAAGTTTGTATAGATTCACCGAGGTAGATTCACCCACGGTGATTTCGTTTTCTTTTGCGTTGAGGATGCGCCCTAATTTTCGTGCTAAGCGTTTGGGTAAGTCGAGCCAATGATCGTTCCAGCTTCGAATTAAATGCGTTCCCCATTGTTTCTCTACAGCTTCTTGAAGGAGTTCTTTCGCTTCTAGCGGGAGTTTCCCCAAGGAGTT
>WTJP01000173.1 GCA_011526275.1 Candidatus Arcticimaribacter sp.
AGTGCAAGATATCAATTCAGCGCTGTTTTAAAAAAGAATGAAGGTTACTTAAATGTGCGCATCATTTTTTAAATTAATAGTAATACTATTATATTTGCGCTGTAATACTTTGTTTATGGAGAGTTTACTTTCAAATTTACGTATCACTGTTCCGGATTGCCTCTATGTAAAGGATCCAGAATCCTCTGATTTAGGGAAAAAAATCATTGCGCAAAGCATTCGGCAAATCGATGCGCTGGGAATAGAGAACATGACCTTTAAGAAATTAGGAGAAGCTATTGGTTCCAACGAGAGTTCTGTTTACCGTTATTTTGAGAATAAGCACAAGTTGTTGATGTATTTGTGTTCTTGGTATTGGGGTTGGATGGAATACCAAGTGGTCATTCAATGTTATAGCATTAAAGATCCCAAGGAAAAATTGGATAGAGCCATTGGGGTAATTTCACAAAAAATAGAGGAAGATTCCAACTTCACCTTTGTCGATGAGCCTGCTTTAAGTCGAATCATTATCAATGAAAATGCGAAATCTTTTCTCACCAAAAAAGTCGATGAAGAAAACGACGAAGGAGCTTTTGCGTCTTACAAACGTTTGGTCATGCGTTTGCACGATTTTATCCAAGAAGTTGCGCCAAAGTATCCTTATCCAAAGAGTTTGGCCAATACGATTATAGAAACAGCGCAACACCAACATTTTTTAAGGGGGCATTTCGAAAGTATTACCGAAAATGCAAACGACGCCCCTACTAACTATTTAACCCATCTTGTTCGTAAAACCATTCAATGAAATACAACATTGACAACGTCTGGGAGCGTTTCTACAACCTCCTGCGTTTAGAACGCCGTGACATTCTTCAGATTTCTTATTACGCCATTTTTGCGGGTGTCTTGTCCCTCTCGCTTCCTTTGGGGGTGCAATCTATTGTTAACCTTATTCAAGGTGCACAGATTTCCAGTTCATGGATTATTTTGGTTGCACTGGTTACCTTGGGGGTAGTCTTTACCGGGGTGCTGCAGGTCATGCAAATGCGTATCATTGAAACCCTTCAACAACGCATCTTTACGCGCTCAAGTTTTGAGTTGAGCTATCGCTTTCCCAAAATCTTTATGCGCGAATTGCGGCACCATTACCCGCCCGAATTGGCCAATCGCTTTTTTGATACCTTGAGTATTCAAAAGGGCTTGTCTAAAATATTGATCGATGTCCCCACGGCCTTAATTCAAATTGTTTTTGCGTTAATACTGTTATCGTTTTATCACCCCTTCTTTATATTATTCGGGTTCTCACTTTTAACCTTGATGTATTTTGTTTTTCAAGTCACCGTACGTCGAGGATTAGAGACTTCGTTGGTAGAATCGCAGCAAAAGTACAAGGTGGCGCATTGGATTCAAGAAATTGCTCGTTCTGTCGTAAGTTTTAAACTTTCGGGAGATACCAATTTTGCTTTGCGCAAAAACGATGAATTGGTGAGTGATTACCTCACAGCGCGGGAAGCCCACTTCCGCGTAATCAAGATTCAATACATCAAAATGATTGCCTTTAAAGTTGCAGTCACTACTGGATTGTTGGTCATAGGTGGAGCTTTGGTGCTGAATCAACAAATGAATATTGGACAGTTTGTCGCGGCCGAAATTATCATTCTACTCGTAATCGCCTCAGTAGAGAAACTCATTGTGAGTTTAGAAACCTTGTATGACATTCTCACTTCGGTTGAAAAATTGGGGCAAGTGGTGGACATGGACATGGAAAGCGATGAAGGGAAAACCCCTAATTTAACCAAAGGGCTGGTTTTAGAGTTGAACGATGTAAGTTACAGCGTAGCCGACCGGGAAGATCCCATCCTGTCGAATATCCATCTAAAGGTTCCTGAAAAGGGTATTGTTCTAGTGCAAGGCGCATCGGGTTCAGGGAAGTCAAGTTTACTTCGGCTTTTAGCTGGTGTGAATTTACCTACCCGAGGTAGTGTCTTTGTAAATGAGCATAATTTGAAAGCCATACACTTGTCGCATTACCGCTCTCACCTTGGCATGTCCTTAGACGATGAAGCGCCTTTTGAAGGTACTTTACGGGAGAACCTCACTTTTGGGAACCCGCACCGTTCGGCAGCTCAAATAAGAGAAGTAGTTGAGGTCGTGGGCTTACAGGCTTTCGTAAAATCACAACCCTTGGGCTTAGATACCATGATTTATCCTGAAGGCAAGCGTTTATCGAGTACCGATAACAAGAAAATTCTTTTGGCGCGCGCTATTTTAAAGCAACCCCAATTGTTGTTGTTGGAAGACCCTTTAGACGATTTAAGCCAAGAAGAAACAAAACGCATTATTGACTATTTGACCGCTTCATCGCAGCCTTGGAGTATCATCGTGGTAAGTTCAAATCCATACTGGTCAGAAAAATGTCATCAAACCGTAACCCTCGCGAATGGGGAAATTATCACCAATCCTTAAGCCATGTTGAACATATCTAAAAAGCCAATCAAAGATTTTGATTTTTCGTCTTATCGGTCTGGGGCAACGATTTTCAACCGTGCCTATTTTTCAGGATTCAACCGTTTTCTTTGGGTGTTTTCTGCTGTTTTTCTCATCATGCTTTTTTTGCCTTGGACGCAGAATTTAGCAGGGAAGGGATATGTTACTACCCTGCAGCCCGACAAGCGTCCACAAACCATGCAGTCGCCCATACCGGGGAAGATCGACCAGTGGTTTGTGCGGGAAGGCGATTTTGTGCGGAAAGGCGATACATTGCTTAAAATCTCGGAAATCAAAAGCGAGTATTTTGATCCAGCGTTATTAATGCGTACAGAGCAGCAACTTCGCGCTAAAGAACAAGCTATGACGGCCTATGCTCAAAAAGTAGAGGCGCTGGAAAGTCAACTATTGGCTTTAGATCGTGAACGTGCTTTAAAGTTAACGCAGGCGAAAAATAAACTCAAACAGATCATCTTATACGTTCAAAACGACAGCATCAAATTTGAAGCAGCAAAAACCGACTGGAGCATTGCAGATATTCGTTTGAAACGCGAGCAAGCCCTCTTTGATGACGGATTAAAATCCTTGCGAGAACTGGAAAGCAAACGATTAAAATTACGTCAAGCAGAAGCGAAATACATCAGTGCTGAAAACAGCTTTCGCAACGCTAAAAATGAAGTGGAAATTGCACGGGTAGAGGTAGACCGACTCAAGGCTAGTTTTGCCGATAAGGCGGCTAAAATACAGTCGGATAGAGCCACTGCAGCTTCGAGCCAATTTGAAGCACAAGGCAGTGTGGCCAAATTGCAGAACACCCTATCCAATTATCAATCCCGGGTGGCGCT
Organism: Candidatus Arcticimaribacter sp.; assembly: GCA_011526275.1. Classification (GTDB taxonomy): domain Bacteria; phylum Bacteroidota; class Bacteroidia; order Flavobacteriales; family Flavobacteriaceae; genus Arcticimaribacter. The sequence continues at coordinate 3,312 of WTJP01000173.1, forward strand.
GCAATTCGTGACTGCCCCTCAGGACGGCTTTGTCAATAAGGCCCTAAAAGCCGGAATTGGAGAAACCTTTAAGGCAGGGGAGAAGCTGCTTTCCATTATGCCCAATGACTATCAAATGGCAGTGGAAACCTATATTCGTCCCATTGATATTCCTTTAATCAAGGTAGGGGAAAAAGCCCGTGTTGAATTTGATGGTTGGCCGGCCATCGTTTTCAGCGGCTGGCCCAGCGTGTCTTATGGTACCTATGGCGCCAAAGTAGTGGCGATAGAAAATTACATTAGCGATAACGATCTCTATCGCGTTCTTTTGATTCCCGACGAAGAAGATCATCCTTGGCCTAGGGAGGTTCGTATAGGTTCTGGTGCGCGAACCATTGCATTGCTCAATGAGGTTCCAGTATGGTATGAATTATGGAGACAGCTCAACGGTTTCCCACCCGACTATTACAAAGTGAAAGCCGCGGAAAAAGTAAAACTCCCCATCAAGATTAAATAAGCATGGCACGACTCTTTTTCCCCTTTTTGTTGCTGTTTTTTTCTGCTTTTTCTTACCAACTCTATGGGCAAGAGCAGTTGAGTTTACAAGAATATATTGGCTATGTTAAACGCTATCATCCTTTTGTGAAGCAAGCCAATATCGATTTAAGCGAAAGTCAAGCGAAATTACTCAAAGCACGCGGTGCTTTTGATCCGCAGTTGGGCGTCGATTTAAAGGAGAAAACGGTGAAAAACAGCCCTTATTACGAACGTTTTAATGCCGCTTTTTCGCTACCTACTCCGTTAGGTATTTCGCTTAAAGCAGAGCTTAGCGAAGCAGAGGGCGTCCTGTTGAATCCTGAAAATACCGTTTCGGGTGAGCAACTCTATGCCCTTGGGGCCGATATTGATTTGGGGAAAGGCCTAATAGCGAACCCCAGGACCATCGCACTAAAACAAGCGAAACGCTTTGTTCAGCAGGCGGAAGAAGAAAACCGTTTACAAATCAATAGTATTTTGGAACAGGCTACCCATGCTTTTTTAGATTGGTATGCTGCCTACCGGCAATGGCAAGTTATTGGGGAATTTGTGGAGAATGCAGCCTTTCGTTTTGAAGGGGTTAAAAAGCGGGTTTTAGCTGGTGATTTAGCTCCCATCGACTCCATCGAAGCGCGAATTGCCTACAACAGTCGGGTATTAATGCAGGAGAAAAGCCGCTTAAAACTAAAAGCAACTGCCCTAAAAGCTTCTAATTTTTTATGGTTAGATGAGCAGCCGCTTGAAATAAAAGAAACACTGCGTCCATTTCTAGACGAAACTACTTTTGCGCTTGATTTCACTCCCCTTGAAATTCCAATCGAAGAACATCCTAAAATAAAAGCTTTAGGCTATAAAGTAGATCAAGGTCGTTTAGCGCGTCAGTTGCAACGCAACAATTTATTGCCTGAAGTAAAGTTGAGCTATCGTTGGCTTTCTAGTCAAGACCCTCTACAACAATGGCAAGCCGCCTTAGATCCAGAAAACAACACCACGGCTTTAAAGGTTAAAATGCCCTTGTTCTTAAGGAAAGAACGGGCCGACTTAAAACTGGCATCCCTTAAGCTAAACGACCTAAACCTCGCTCGTGAACAAGCCAAATTGGATTTGACCAATAAATTACAAGCATTAAAATTCACAGCGAATTCATTGTTTGATCAGGCGGTTCTAGCCCAAAACATGACTGCTGATTATCAAATCCTATTTAACGGGGAGCAAAAAAAGTTTGAGGCGGGGGAGAGTTCCTTGTTTTTGGTCAATAGCCGGGAAGCAAAATTCCTAGATGCCGCACAGAAGAGTATTGCGTTGGAACAAAGCCAATGCAAAGCGCAATTGTCCTATTATTATTCGCTTAGTTTTTAATAACGAATACAAGATATATTAAAGAGGGCTTAGTGACTCACCTCTAGGGCATAGAAGCGCACTTTAGAGAAAGATCCTTCATCTCTCGATTGGAAATAATTTCCCGCCTTAAAATAGTTTTCAAAAACTCCCCAGCGTTGCATGTGTATGCTCTCATAAACTTTGTATTCTGTCCCATTCAAGATAATGACCATTTTCCCTTCCGAAACTTTTACCTCTAGCATAAAGCGATTAAAATCTACCTGTTGTTCAAAATTGAAACCTTCGTCATTGTCCCAAGCGTCCTCATGTAAAATTTCCTCATCGCTGGCATTCAGGTCTTTTAGTACTTTGGTCT
>WTJP01000041.1 GCA_011526275.1 Candidatus Arcticimaribacter sp.
GTTTCTAGTTTTTGTTGTAGTGGCGCGATTTGCTGATTGACCACATCGGTTAAACCAGGTTTGGTTGTCCCGCGCAGGGTATCGCCGTCTTGCATAGCTGCTGCACCGTCATACACAGGAAGTATCGCAATGGATTTCCCACCAATCAAGCCTGCTTCGTAGAGTTCAGCAGCGCTGTTTTTAGAAAAAGCTAAATCATTGCGTAAGGTAAAAGAAACGAGTATTTTCTCTGATCCGGGTAAAAAATCAATGGCTGCAACTTTTCCTACAGAAAGTCCACTGACCGTTACTTTGGTCCCAATTTGAAGGCCTTCTACATTCTCGTAAAGGGCGTAGTGGGTGTTTTCACGTTTGAGTAAGGAAGTTCCGTTGAGGAAGTTAAACCCAATAAGAAAAAGAAAAACACCGCCGAATATAATTAAGGCGGCTTTTATTTCATTCGATAGCTTCAAAACGCATTGTTTTACTTGTCTCAAAACTACGGATAATTTCTCGTTTGAGCTGCATTTATTCTTGGGAGATTGCCGTTTGTAAATCTATTTTTTTTCCTGCTTTAAAGGCGACGATAAAGGCGTGTTCATAGCCTTGATTTACGGCTTTCTCTTTTAGCTTTTGTGCTGTTTTATAGCGGGTAGTTTCGCCGTAATAATAGCGATAGAGTCGGTCGGATTTGATTTTTGACAATTCGTTTAAGCCTTTGAAATTGGCCTTGGTGAGTGGTAAAGACTTCGAGCTAGCCGCAATTTGCACGCGATAAACAATTCCTTTTTTGGTCGTTTTCTTTTTCGCCTCTTTGGGAGGATTTACTAAGGGTTCTTTTGTTGGCGGCGGTGGCGGAAGTACTGCTTCCTTGGAACGCACCGAAGCGTCCAATTGTTTCTTGTAATTCAAAATGGCCTTGGCAATGGTGTTGGCCATTTCTTGTTGACCCCGTTTAGAATTGAGGTACTCCCCTTCTTTTTTGTTGGTCAAAAAGCCCACCTCGACCAAAACGCTGGGCATATAGGTTTCCCGAAGAACCAAGAAGCCCGCTTGTTTTACGGTGCGGTCTTTTCGGTTTAAATTGGTCACGAAACTCTTTTGAATGGTGCTAGCGGCTTCGATACTTTGCCCCAAATAGGCCTCTTGCATCAAGACCAAACTTATCACCGATTCTGGGTTGTTTGGATCAAAACCGTCGTAGGTAGTTTCGTAGTCGTCTTCTAGAAAAATTACCGAGTTCTCCTTTTGGGCAATCCGGAAATTGTCTTTGTTGCGGTGCAGTCCCAAAACAAAGGTTCCTGCTCCATAGGCTTTAGGAGAAGTAAAGGCATCGCAGTGAATAGACACAAACAAGTCTGCATCGGCTTCATTGGCGATTTTAGCGCGATTTTTAAGTTCGATAAAGCGATCGTCTTGGCGGGTATAGAGCACTTTCATTGTGCCTGTTTTCTCCAATTGCTTCCCAATGGCTTTGGTAATGTTGAGCGCAATATGCTTCTCGTAATAACCATTCCCGCGGTTACCCGTATCTTTCCCCCCGTGACCCGCATCGAGTACCACTACAAAAGGACGGTTGCCATTTTGAGCAAAGAGTGGAGACGATAAAAGTTGCCCGCCAATCAGGCATCCGAAAAAGAGAAGATATAAAGGGTAGTTCCTCATTGCTAATAAAACCTTAAATGCCTTAGAGTCTTTAAAAATATGTGTAATTTTGAAGCTTAGGTCGAATGACACAAATTTAGCCTTTATCACCTTGCGAACAAAGTCTTTTATTTTATCTACTTATTTGCTGTTGTGTTTTGGACTTTCCACGCAAGCGCAGGACAAATTTCCTGCCAAAACAACCGACAGTCTCCCCCAACTTGAACTCATTGAGGAGATTAAGCTCGACAGTATTAGCATTCAAGCTAAAGATTCCATTCCCACCAAAGAACCGCTATTGTTGGATTTGATTCGCTACACGGCGCAAGATTCTGTTAAAATCAACCAGAAAACCAACAAGATTCGTCTCTACAATAAAGCGCGCATTGAATACCAAGACATGGAACTCGAAGCGGGATTGATTGTCATGGACTACAGTAAAAATGAAGTTTACGCCGGTCGAATTGCCGATTCTACTGGAGTGCTGTCTCAAAAACCTGTTTTTGTACAGGGGCAAGATCGGGTCAACCCCGACTCCATCCGGTTCAATTTTGACAGCAAACGCGCTTTGATATGGAATTCGAAAACGGCTCAAAGCGGTATGAATGTGTTTTCCAATTTCACTAAAAAAGAAAACGATTCCCTCTATTACATCAAAGACGCTAGGGTCACCACCGCTGCCGATGCGAATAATCCTGATTACTATATCCGCATACGAAAAGGTAAACTGGTGCCTGGAGGAAAAATTGTAGCGAGTTTAAGTAACCTTTACATCGCCGATGTCCCCACCCCGGTATTTGTACCCTTTGCCTATTTCCCCGCTGGCGATAGCAAAGAATCGGGCTTTATCTTTCCCACCTTCGGAGAAAGCAACCAACGGGGGTATTACCTGCAAAATATGGGCTACTACATCCCCTTTTCCGAGTATTTCGATATTAATCTAACGGGGGACTACTACACCAACGGGAGTTACGGTTTTCGCTGGGACACCCGCTACAGGGTGAACTACAAGTTTATGGGGAATTTTAGTTTCCGCTATGAGAAGTTAGTCAATGGCGCTCGCGGATTCGACAATTACTCCAAAACAACGGTGTACAACATTCGTTGGTCGCATTCACAAGACAGTAAAGCCAACCCCAATTCCAACTTTTCCGCTTCTGTAAACTTGGGGAGTAGTGAGTATTTTCAACAGTCCATTAACCAATTGAACAGTGCGAACTTTTTGAACAACAACCTGAGTTCCTCCGTCTCTTATTCGCGGACATTCCCCAAATATCCCAGGGTAAACATTTCCCTAACTACCTCCCTTTCGCAAAACAAAAACACCCAAACGGCCAACCTCACTCTTCCTACTTTTCAAGGGAACATGGAGCGCATTTATCCTTTCGCTAAACGAGACGGGGTAAAAAAAGGCATCTTGCAAAACATCAATTTTCAATTGACCACCCTTGCCGAAAGTCGTATTCAAACCACAGAAGAAAAGCTGTTTACGAAGAGTATGTATGACGATGCTGTTTCGGGGGTAAAACATACCGCTCCTATTAACACCAACTTTAAGCTGTTCAAACATTTCAGTATCAGTATGGGAGGAAACCTACAAGAAGTGTGGACGTTTAATACCGTTAAGTACAACGATTATACCGAAGAAGCCGGAGTCGTAAAAGATACCGTTCAAGGCTTCGATGCCTTTCGCACCTACAACCTCAGTGCCAGTGTTGGAACCACCATTTACGGTACGTTTAATTTTAAAAAAGGGAAAAAAGTCGAGTCCATACGCCACACCATTCGACCGTCTATTAGTTACGGTATTCAGCCCAGTTTCGAGCGCTATTACGACACCTATATCATTGACGCTACAGGAAAGACTGCCGAATATACACGCTTCGAACAGGCTTTATTTGGTAGTCCATCAAAAGGATACAGTAACTCTTTGGGGATTACCATTAATAATTCCCTTGAAGCCAAAGTACGAGATAAAGACACCACAAAAACAGAGGCAAAGAAGATTAATTTGCTCAATAACTTAAACCTTAGCACGAGTTATAATTTAGCTGGGGAAGAATTTCAACTCTCTCCTATCCGGATTAGCACTGGGGTCAATCTCTTTGATAATTTAGTCTCCATCAACCTCAACGCTACTCTGGATCCTTATGGGATCGATGAAGAAAACCGCCGAATCAATACCTTCCACATAAAAAATGGCGGAGGTTTAGCCCGAATGACCAGTGCCAATATCAACACCAATTTTACCTTGGACAACGATACCTTTAAAAAAGGGTTTGAGGAAGAAGAAGAGGAAGAAGAGCAAGAAGACGAGGAAATTGATTTCAATGAATTTGAACGCCTATCTGGCGGGGGGCGCGATGATGATTTGTTTGGAAGATCCAACGACTTTTCCAACGGTCTTTCCCGAAAAAAAGAAAAAAACAAAGCTTTTTCAGAGGACCTGTATCGAACTGTCATCCCCTGGAGTATGAAGTTTGCACACTCCTTGACCTATAACAATAACGCTGGTCAACGGAATATATCGAATAACTCCTTGATGATTTCTGGTGATGTCGATTTAACGCCAAAATGGAAGGTGGGGATTTCAACAGGCTATGATTTTAAGGGGAAAGGAGTAACCTATACTCAATTCCGCTTTGATCGCGATTTAGAAAGCTGGGATTTAAACTTTAGCTGGGTACCCTTTAGCGATCGCGCTTCTTGGTACTTCTTTATTGGAATAAAATCCTCCTTGTTAAGCGATCTTAAATACGAGAAACGAAGAGAACCCGATAGACGTTTATAATGAAAAAAACAATCATTACCACCGACAATGCCCCTGCCCCTATTGGACCGTACAATCAAGCGGTCTTAGTAAACGATACCCTGTATTTATCTGGACAAATCCCACTCGTTCCCAGTACGATGGAATTGGTCGAGGGCGATTTAACGGCAGAGACCAAACAAGTGATGGAAAACCTTAAAGCTGTATTAGCAGCAGCAGACATGAGCTTTGAGCATGTCGTGAAGTCTTCTATCTTCTTAAGCGATATGAATAATTTCGCAACCGTTAATGAGGTCTATGGTCGTTACTTTGACGAAAAAACCGCTCCTGCTAGAGAAACGGTTGAAGTAGCTAATCTACCGAAATTCGTTCGTGTAGAAATATCGATGGTAGCTGTTCGCTAAATTATTTCTTTAGGTTGAGCAATTTAATGTGGTAATCCACCAAGCCATCGATTGGACGCTTGACCACTTTACCCATTTTTAAGTCGTATTTTGCTATCGCTTGTTTCACTTCGTCTTGCAAAAAGTGAGCAATAGAGCCCACAAAATGTATCGGAATATTCCTTGCATCGTCAAACTGCAAAATTTGATGACGAATAAAACGATCGAGACCATTGAAAATAATCTCTTGCATGTAGGGGTCTTCTTTATGCTCGATTAAAAACTTGGCAAAATTCGCTAAATAGGTGTTTGGATTTTCCTTGCGGTATAGATTTTCTTTTACTGTATCGGCATCTAGGGTGAATTCAGCTTCAAACTTTTCGGCTAAATGTTTCGGCATTTCATTAAAATAAAAACCGCGAACCATCTGCTTCCCGTAAAAGTTTCCACTCGCCTCATCCATCAAAATATAGCCTAAGGAAATCACGCGTTGTTCTACCGCTTCCCCATCGAAATAAGAGCAATTGGAACCGGTACCCAAAATACACACAATGGAAGGCTCATTCATGGCTGCAGTAGAATAAACCGCTGCATAAGTGTCTTCTTTGATGATGAACTCACAGTTGGTGAAAATCTCTCTGAAGACTTTGAGGATACGCTCCACAGTAGATTGGATCCCCAATCCAGCTCCATAAAAATAGAGATGAGTGACCTCATCTCTATTTGAATAGATCTGATAATTATT
>WTJP01000065.1 GCA_011526275.1 Candidatus Arcticimaribacter sp.
AGCGACAAGGCCGAGGTGAGGTACTGCCAGTAACAAAACATGGCATACCAAGGGAAAAACATCACGGGGATGAGTTGCTTCATGGTAGAAGGCATCTCCTTAAAGGCGATGACAATTTCGTCCCAAGTGCGTTGCACGATATTCCCCTTTTCTTTATCGGCTTCAATTTTAGCCAATTCTTCCTCGGTAGGGGGATATTCTGAAGTGGTGAGTACTGTCACCAAGATCGTCGCTGTCGAGGCAATGGCACCAATACCAAAGGCCCAATAGGTAGACACAGGAATCCCGTTGTCCATTTTATCGCTTAAAGCGAGTATCCCCAAAGAAACCAAAATGGCTGGGGTAAAGTTGGCCAAGGTGGTCCCTAGACCGGTAAAAAAGCTTTGCATTAAGAACCCTAAAGAGTACTGCTTTTCTGGAAGCTTATCCGAGATAAATGCACGGTAAGGCTCCAAGGCGATGTTGTTGGCAGCATCGAGTATCCACAAGAGACTAGCGGCCATCCAAATGGAACTGGAGAACGGCATGGCGATGAGGGCCAAACTGGCAACTATCGCCCCAATAAGGAAAAAAGGTTTTCTGCGGCCAAACTTAGGTGACCAGGTGCCGTCGCTAATCGCCCCAATGATGGGTTGCACCAAAAGCCCAGTTACGGGTCCTGCAAGCCAAAGCATGGGCAATTCGGCTTCGTTGGCGCCTAAGTATTTGTAAATGGCGCTCATATTACTTTGCTGCAAGCCGAAGCTAAACTGCACGCCAAAAAAGCCAAAATTCATGGTGAGAATTTGGCCAAAGGAGAGTTGTCTTTTTTCCATCGTTTAATTATTTGGTCGAAGCAAGTTGTGCAGGCTCGATTCGGGTTTTCATGTTTTGCACGATGTGCTCCCCTACTTTGTTTCCTTGGGAAACGCCTTCTTCAATCGCCATCATATAGTGGATTCCCCCATAGAGACGCGATATGGCTGCTTCTTCAGAAGCGTGCAAGAAAGAAGTATAGGATCGCACCGGGAGGCCAAAGGCCACCTCAGTAGTATCGGTAAAAGCAAAATTATCGCCGTAGAGCTCGGTCAAAACCACAGCAGAGGCACGGGAAATTACCGAGTGACCACTGGTGTATTCTGGGAAAGGAGGGGTTTGCAACAGGGGCAACCACTCTTCGTCATAGTGTTTGTTGATGAGGGTTTCTGGGCGCACCACTAGGGTGTTCCACTTTTCGTCCCAACAACTAATAAAGGCGTCAAACAAGGCAACACTTACGTGGGTATAGGCATTGATGGTCGCAGCAAAATCGCTTTTTGCTTTTCGGGTAGCGATGGCGGTAATGCCAATCCAATGCCCTCCCGGGGTAATTTTTTTAGTGGCAAACATAGCGTGCCCACGGTGGTGGGTTACATAGGGGTTACAGTCCCAAAACTTGGCAATTTCGATTTGCTCTTCGGTTAAGCCTTCCCCAATCTCATAGACCTGCTGCAGTTGGGTTTGGAATGGGCTGCCCTTCGTCAAGTCGAACTCCAGAGGATCTTTGGGTTTATACTGGCTGGCAGAGTCCAACACCAAGGTGCGGATTTTGTTCCAGTGGGGTTCAATCCCATCCATATAGTCTGGGGGAGTGGGTTTCCAAAACTTCTCCTCCTCCAAAATGGTGTATTTGGGGTAGGTGCGGGTTTGGTTATACAGGTCGCCTTTGGCCCAAGCCAAGATGTGTTCTACCATCTGGTCGGCATAGGCTTTTGATGCCTTACGTACCGAGCGGGGTACGCCCATGTCTTTGACTTTTTCTTCGAGCTTTGCTTGAAAAGCTTCCATTTTGTCTTCAGAAAAAATCAAGGTCTTCCCAATTCGGTTGTAGGCATAAAGGGCTGCGAGTTCGGGTGCAACCTCTTCTGCAATAGCTGGAGAGGCGGTTAAGCCGTTGAGTTGCCCTGCTAAAGATGTATAGGCTTCGGGGTAGGCTTGCGCCATGATCTCATAGGCCGCAATGGTGGGGTACATATAAACCCGAGAAGCCACAGGGGGAGAAAAGATATCATAGACAATGATATCGGAGAGGTTTTTAACCGCCGACTGAAAAAGTTCGGGGTCTTTTAATTCTGTTTTATAGGCGGTGTTTGGCGTACAAGCCACAGCCATCAATACAACAAGGAGGTAGCTAATCTTCTTCATTCTTCCGTTGACTTAGGTGCGATAAAAAATATAAAATTATTCTGTGTGGCCACCACAAACGAACCGTTTTCGGCACGTTCAATGCGTCTTGCTGCGGTTGTTTTAGGCAGCCCAAAATTCAAATCCGCACTAAAAGTATTGTTTTTTGCATTAAAATCAAGCAATTGACCCCCTGGATTCGCATCTTGTGGGCCTAATTCCACCACATGACCAAAGTAATTCCCCACATAGGAAACATTGCCTTGGGCATCGACATAAAGGTCTTCTATTGACGATTGTTGAGCGCGAGCTGGTAAAGGCACCCCTTCAAAACCGTTTTCGGTTTGCAGGTAAATCATCGAGCGCAGTTCGTTGATGTACTTTTGCTGGAGGAAGTCTTCCGGCTTTTTATCGACCAATTGTTCGATGGAATTTACCGAAGCAAAGCGTTTGTATTGCTGGAATTTCTTTTTGATGGACGGCATTTGCTGTGCTAATTTATCTTTGGAAGCAAAGGGGACATATTCGCCAAAGAATTCATAGAAAATGATGGGATCGAGTTGGTTGTTCTCATCAAAATCGTCTAAATACAAATGCACAGGCTTCTCGGCGCTGGGTTTCCATTTAAAATTCTCTCCGGTATTCCCAGCGATGATGTCTAAACGTCCATCGCCATTAAAATCGTGAACGGCAAAGGCATTCCACATACCATAGCTGTTATCTAACCCTAAATTGTGGGTGATGTTTTCAAATTTGGCTTCGCCCTTGTTTTTCAAGATGGTAACGGGCATCCAATCTCCCACAAGGATCAAGTCCAATAAACCGTCGGCGTCGATATCGACCCATTGGCTGTCGGTTACCATACCAAAGGGGAAGGTGGCGACTTCTTCCAGTCCTTTTCCGCCATTATTGCGCATAATGTAGCTGTCGGGGCTTAAACCATAGGCGCCAGGAATCGAACGACTCCCCACAAAGAGGTCTTCCACGCCATCTTGATCAAAGTCGGCTACAGCAACCGTACTTCCATTCGTGGCAGGTAGTGGAACACTTTGTTTCTTAAAATTCCCTTTCCCGTCGTTGAGGTAGATTCGATCGGTCATATAGGAATCGTTTTGTTCCATGTCGTTTCCTCCACTCACGATATATAAATCGCGATCGCCATCGAGATCCACGTCGATGGTAGCTGCATCGACATCTTCAAAGTTGCGGTCGCTCAATAAGTCGGGATTGTTTTGCTTTTCAAAAGAACCGTTGGCTTGCGCCATCCAAATTTCAGCAGGTTGCATGCGAGCACCCCCCACGAAAATATCTTCTAAACCGTCGCCATTGAAATCTTCCAACAAGAAAGCCGGGCCTTCTTCCGAAAGTTTTTCAGGCATCAAACCCTCGCGTTCATAATCGAGGTAATAGTTGTCTTCATACTTAAACGGGAGTACCGACAATTGGAAAGGAGCTGCTTCCGTTTTATCCTCCAAAACTGTCCCGTCAGGAGCATAGGGTAGGGCAAGTTGGGTGGAAGATAAGGCAGCTACCCAACGCTGGGTTTTCCCATCGGGCCATTGAATGTGTAGAGAGTCCACAGGCGTATTGGGTGGAAGTCCAAAATGCACTTTGTGGGTAGAACCCGACTGGAAACCACGGGTAGTGCTTTTGTGTTGGACGAAGGCGTTCCCTTGGCTGTACAATTGAATGCTTGTTCCGTTAAGGCTCTTGTTTTCTGGGTGACTTAAAGCAATGCTTAATCCGCCTTGGTTGCGTTGATTTTCATACAGGGAGGCTTTGGCGTTGATGTTGTTGACCACCAAATCCAAATCGCCATCGTTGTCTAAATCGGCAAAGGCAGCACCGTTAGAAAAGTTGGGAGCACCCAAAAAGGAATCTTCCAATGGAGAGAATTTTAGGTCTCCTTGATTTTTAAATAAGACGTTAGGGATTTTCAAAGTGGGCATCTCGGCGATGATTTCTTTTCGCAATTCATTTTGCTCCTCTCGGGCATAGCTTGCAAATTTTATATCGCTGATATAGTTGATGTAATCCAAATCGTTGGGACGTTTTACAATCCCGTTGGAAATAAAGATATCGTTCTTCAGGTCGTTGTCAAAATCGGCTAAAAGCACGGACCAACTCCAGTCGGTGGCATAAACGTCGGCCATTAAACTCACCTCGGAAAAACTTCCGTCTTGGTTTTGCAATTGCAGGTTGTTGTGCGCCAATTGTGGTTCAAAGCCAAAGTTCTTTTTAATGCGGTCAACCTTGTCGGTATCTTCTCCCCCCGATTTTAAGAAAATCTCTGCACGGTTGGGCATCATGTCGGTAGAAAAGATATCGAGGAGACCGTCATTGTTTAGGTCGGCCATGTCCACCCCCATGGTAAAACGGCTACTGTGGTTGATGGTTGATTTGACCGCTTCTTTAAAGCTTTTGTCTTTTTGGTTGAGGTAGATAAAGTCGTTTTCGTGGAAATCGTTTCCAACATAGAGGTCGGGCCAACCGTCGCGATTAATGTCGGCTACACGAACAGCCAAACCGTAACCCAAAGGACTGGAGTAAATGCCCGAAGCTTGGGTGACATCGACAAAGCGCCCTTCGGCTTCGTTGAGGCGGTTTTCATAAAAACGATCCCCACTTAGTGGAGCTTCTTCCATTCGTTTTTTTGTGGTGCCATAACTGCGTACGGTGTGTACCGCATGATTGAGCAAGAAAAGGTCTAAATCTCCATCGCGGTCATAATCGATAAAGGCAGGTTGGGTCGATAAACCGGAAAAATCAAGTCCTAAAGTGCGTGCACTTTCGGTAAAGGTCCCGTCGCCGTTGTTTAGGTATAAAATATTATGCGCTTGCAAACCTTTGTGGTTCCCCACCTTGGCAACGAAGATGTCGAGAAAACCATCGTTGTTCACGTCTTCCATCGCTACCCCGCTCGACCAACTATCATCGGTGTAAATATTGGCTTCGGCTGTGATGTCTTTGAATTTTAAGTCCCCTTGATTTAAATAGAGTTTATCGGAACCTTGATTGGCGGTAAAAAAGAGGTCTTCCAAGCCGTCGTTGTTGATATCGCCAACGGCTACCCCACCCCCGTTGTAGTAGTAGAGGTATTCTAGAATATTGACATTGTCTTTGTACACCAAGTTGTTTTCGAATGAAATCCCCGTTGTTGCTGCTGGAAGTTCCACCAACGGAATTGCATTGGGTTTTTGCTGCGGACTTTGCTCACAGTTGATTGTAACTAGAGCCGCACAGAGAAGAAAACACCATCTTTTTACCCAATTAAATTTTAATACTGTTTTTTTCATGGCTTAAAATTTAAAGGTCGCTATGGAATCGTTGTTTCTAAACACCAAGA
>WTJP01000162.1:0-4046 GCA_011526275.1 Candidatus Arcticimaribacter sp.
GAAAAACACACCCAAAGCAAGTGGCAGCAATTTCAAAAAGAACAATTGGCCAATTTTTATGGAATGCAACTGCACGAAGGAAATTACCTCGATGCGGTTATGCGTGACATTGAAGCCTTTTTAACCAACAGCCAAAAAACAGTGAGTGGCGATGTTTTTGTCACCCTCTACCCCCACCGGTTTGAGTTGGAAGGCATTTCCTCCCCTCACGATTTGATGAATGCCTCTTTTGGCAGCTATGGGGAAATGAACAAGGCGTGGTCGGCTGATGATGCCAAAGGCTTTATCAAAATCACCGCCAACGCCCATAAAATATACGGAGCAGTAAACCAAGAAGAAAAATGAAAACAGTCGGTATCATTGGCGGATCGGGATATACAGGAGGTGAGCTCATTCGTTTGGTCATCAATCACCCTGCCTTAAGCCTTGACTTTGTGTACAGCACTACCCGTCCGGGCACCCCAATTAGCGACACCCACCTCGATCTCTTGGGGCAATTAGACTTGCAATTCACAGACACCATTAATGCAGAAGTAGATGTGCTTTTCCTTTGCCTAGGGCATGGAAATTCAGCTGCTTTTTTAGCGGAAAACAGCTTTGCTGCATCGACTTTGATCATCGACTTGAGCAATGATTTCCGTTTGGAAAAAGATGCGGAATTCGGTGGGAGAAACTTTGTCTATGGTCTCCCAGAAATCAATAAGGCTGAAATCGAAAAAGCCAACGCCATTGCCAATCCCGGTTGTTTTGCTACGGCTATTCAATTGGCCCTGCTACCACTGGCTAAGGCCAAGCTTCTCCAAGACAGCGTTCATGTAAACGCTACCACCGGAAGTACTGGGGCCGGAGTAAGTTTGTCTCCTACCACGCACTTTACCTGGCGAAACAACAACCTCTCGTGGTACAAACCCTTTACCCATCAACATTTGGGTGAAATTGGAGAAACTTTAAGAGCTGCCCAAGAAGAAGCAACCGACCTGCTTTTCTTACCGCATCGTGGAGATTTTAGTCGGGGGATATTTGTTACCGCCTACACCCAATTCGACGATAGTTTAGCGCATGCTTATGCCCTATATGAAGCATTTTACCGCAACGCACCTTTTACGCAGGTGTCAAAAAAAGAGGTGCACTTGAAATTGGTGGTCAACTCCAATCAATGCTTTCTGCACCTACACAAACACAAGAATCAATTACTCATCACTGCAGTCATCGACAACCTCATCAAAGGGGCGTCTGGGCAGGCCATTCAAAACCTCAACCTAATGATGGGTTGGGAAGAAACCCTTGGACTGCAACTTAAATCATCCATCTTTTAAAATCTAGCACATGAAAATTGCCATCATAGGAACCGGAAATTTAGGCCTCAGTATTGCCAAAGGGTTAATTGTCAACAACAGCATTACCACCCTTTACCTCACCAAAAGAAACCCGGAGGTTTTAGCCGACTGGAACAAATCGAAACAAGTTACCGTTACTGCTGACAACCGAGAAGCTGTAAAAAATTCTGATATCTTAATTTTTGCCGTTCAACCCAGCCAGTTTGAAGGGATTTTGGATGAAATTAAAGAGGAGTTACACGAAAACCACGTGATCATTTCGACCATTACCGGTTTTAAAATTCAACGTATAGAACAGTCTATTGGCGCTCATTACCCCATCATTCGTTCCATGCCCAACACGGCCATATCGGTAGGGAAATCCATGACCTGTTTGTGCTGCAATGAAGCAGGAGAAAAACGCATTGCCATTGCTACTGCCATTTTCAATGGTTTGGGGACTTCCATCACCATAGAGGAAGAGCATATGCAAGCCGCTACGGTGATTTGTGCCAGTGGAATTGCCTTTTGGATGCGCCTTATTCGCGCGACCACCCAAGGGGGCGTACAACTGGGCTTTGATGCCGCAGAGGCCATGAAAATGTCCATGCATACCGCGCTGGGAGCAGCGAGTTTGCTGATTGAAACCGATACCCACCCCGAGCAAGAAATCGACAAGGTGACTACCCCAAGAGGGTGCACCATTACCGGGCTCAATGAAATGGAACACCAAGGCTTGAGTTCTTCCCTCATTCAAGGACTGGTCGCCTCTTTTGAAAAAATCAACGAAATCTCGAAACAGTAAGATGAAACTATTCGACGTTTATCCACTCTATGAGGTAACCCCTGTTCGTGCCAAAGACGTTTATGTCTATGACGATAAAGGAACAGAATACCTCGACCTCTACGGAGGTCATGCCGTGATCTCTATCGGACACGGCCACCCGCGCTATTTGGAGCGCCTCACCCAGCAAATGCATCAAATTGGGTTTTATTCCAACGCCATTCAAAATCCTTTGCAACAGGAGTTGGCCGATGCCATTGGGGAACACTCTTGCTGCCACGACTACCAACTTTTCTTGTGTAGCTCGGGAGCAGAAGCCAATGAAAATGCCCTTAAACTGGCTTCTTTTCACACCGGTAAAAAACGGGTCATCGCTTTTGAGCACGCTTTTCACGGACGCACCAGTGCTGCCGTAGCTGCTACCGACAATGCCACGATAGTTGCCCCATTAAATGCACAACAGGCCGTTACTTTCCTGCCCTTTAACGATGAGGAAGCATTGGAAAAAGAACTGAAAAAGGGCGATGTTTGCGCCGTAATCTTTGAAGGTATTCAAGGGGTTGGTGGTTTAGACGAGCCCTCAGAAAGCTTTGTGTATGCCTTAGAGCGTTTGTGCAACACCTACAACAGTTGCCTCATTGCTGATGAGGTACAGGCAGGCTTTGGACGAACGGGGACATTCTTCTCCTACCAGCAATACAACATTCAACCCCATATCGTCACCATGGCCAAAGGCATGGGGAACGGTTTTCCTATTGGAGGAATTTTAGTTCATCCGTCCATAGAAGCCAAATACGGCTTATTGGGGACCACTTTTGGAGGAAATCACCTCGCCTGTGTCGCTTCTTTGGCCGTACTCGAGGTACTTAAAACCGATAATTTACAAGCCCACGCCAAAGCCTTGGGAGACTATTTTATTGAAGAAGCCAAAAAAATCCCGGGGGTAAGGCAAGTAAAAGGGCGCGGACTAATGTTGGGAATGGAATTCGATTTTGAAGTTGGAGCCCTGCGCAAAGAACTCATCTACACCCACAGCATTTTCACTGGGGGAAGCAGCAACAAAAAATTATTGCGTATTCTCCCTCCCCTCACGGTACAACAAAAGCAGCTCGATTTTTTCTTACAAGAACTAAAAACAGCTTTAAAAACCATCGCCGCATGAAACACTTTATCTCCCTCAACGATCTCCCCGATTTTAAGGAAGCCGTCACTTTGGCGAAAAACTTAAAACAAGACCCCTATGCTTTTGAAGCACAAGGGAAACGTAAAACCTTGGGCTTGCTGTTTTTTAATCCAAGTTTACGTACCCGCTTAAGCACGCAAAAAGCGGCACAAAATTTAGGCTTTAACACCATCGTAATGAACTTCTCAAACGAGGCTTGGGCCTTGGAATTTGAAGACGGAACAGAAATGCGCGGCATCCGTTCAGAGCACGTACGCGAGGCGGCAGCGGTGGTTTCACAGTACTGCGATATGGTAGCGATTCGCGCCTTCGCCAGTTTGAGCAATAAGGAGCAAGACGAGGCCGATATTGTACTGAATAGCTTTGCAAAATATGCCGATATTCCTGTAATCAACATGGAAAGCGCGGTGGGACACCCCCTACAGGCTTTGGCCGATGCCTTGACCTTAGCGGAACACCCAACCCCGCATCGACCAAAAGTAGTGCTCACTTGGGCACCGCACCCGAAGGCACTGCCCCATGCGGTTGGGAATTCCTTCACCAATATGATGCAGTTCCAAGATGCCGATTATGTCATCGCCAATCCAGAAGGCTATGACCTCAATCCAGAAATTACCAAAGGAATACCCGTCATCCACAACCAAGAAGAAGCCCTTCAAAACGCCGATTTTGTCTATGCCAAAAACTGGTGTTCCTACAGTCAATACGGACAAATATTGAGGACAGACGACGCCTGGCAGTTGACCGAAGAAAAAATGGCCTT
>WTJP01000162.1:4146-5481 GCA_011526275.1 Candidatus Arcticimaribacter sp.
AAAATCAGCTATTGTTTTGAATTGCCCGGGGTGATGGAAGACATCCACCAAGCCGATTCCCTCATCGAGAAAATCAACCTAGAAAGCTATCAAAACCTATTGCTGAACAATACCATTTCAGCAGGCATGCTCCCCAAACTACACAACGCCTTTGACGCCCTGCAAGCCGGGGTAGCCGAAGTCGCTATTGGCTCCACGAAAATGATCAATGAAAACATTCCCTACACCTCAATTACCCTAAAATGAAAGTAGTTACCCAAGAAGCCATCGCCCTATTAAAAGATTTGATCTCCATTCAATCGTTCTCCAGCGAGGAAGACCAAACAGCAGCACGCATCGAGCAATGGTTTAGCGATCACGATATTCCCAGTGAACGCATACAAAACAATGTGTATGCCTTTAACGCCAATTTTGATGAAAGCAAGCCTACGCTTTTACTCAACTCCCACCACGATACGGTAAAACCCAACTCGGCCTATACCAAAGATCCCTTTCACCCGCATGTGGAAGACGGCAAGCTCTACGGTCTAGGAAGTAACGATGCCGGGGGGGCTTTGGTTTCGCTCATCGCTTTGTTCACCCATTATTATGAACATCCCAACCCCAGCTACAACCTCATTCTAGCGGCTACTGCCGAGGAGGAAAGCTCAGGACCCAACGGTTTAAACAGTTTATTGCCACAGCTGCCGCCCATCGATGTAGCTATCGTGGGGGAACCCACTTTAATGCAATTGGCTGTCGCCGAAAAAGGCTTGGTGGTTTTCGACGGGAAAGTAGAGGGAACGGCTAGTCATGCGGCGCATCCCAATGCCGATAATCCCATCTTAAAACTCCCCAAGGTCATCGAATGGTTACAGGCCTTTTCTTTTGAAAAAAGCTCTGAAGTACTTGGCCCGGTGAAGCTCACCGTGACCCAAGTCAATGCGGGGAAACAACACAATGTGGTTCCCGCAGCGGTGGACTTGGTTATCGACGTACGTGTTAACGACTGCTACAGCAACCAAGAGATTGTCGATCTACTCCAAAAAGACGCTCCCTTGACCTTGACTCCGCGCTCGACCGATTTAAATTCTTCGGCCATCCCCATCGACCACCCCTTGGTGGAAGCAGGCCTAGAACTAGGCCGCGAGACCTATGGCTCGCCTACCCTCTCTGACCAAGCGAAACTGAGTTGTCCCTCCTTAAAATTAGGCCCTGGAGATTCGACCCGCTCGCATACAGCCGATGAATATATCTATGTACAGGAGATAGAAGAGGGAATTGAACTCTATATTGCGTTATTAAATAAAATTCTTTAAGCATGAAACTTTGGCAAAAAGGGGCTGCTGCCCACCA
>WTJP01000172.1 GCA_011526275.1 Candidatus Arcticimaribacter sp.
TCATGAACGAAGTTATCATTGTCATTATTGCAGTTGTTGTTTTAATTGTAGCAGTCATTATTTATGGGGTTGTTAGTACCTCAATGGGCTATGAGGAAGATGTCAACCAAAACTATATCCCCGATCGTTTTGAGCGCATGTTAGGCGCAGACCCCCAAAAAAAAGAAAGCGAAGAAACAGAGTAATCTCAACTCCTCTGTAAAACGAGATAGGCAAAAAGAATGTTTGGATAATCAGTCTTTTAGCCCTAGATTTACGTGCTCAAATTAATTGAAGCGCAATTAAATAAATTGAAAAAGTCAAACAAATAATACTACCTATGGAAGCATACATTTATGACGCCATCCGGACCGTTCGAGGAAAGGGAAATAAAAAAGGGGCACTTATTGGCGTAACCCCAGCTGAATTAGCACGCCAAACCCTAACCGCTTTACAAAGCAAGCACCAATTGGACACCACATTGGTGAACGATGTCATCTTGGGCTGTGTTGGCCAAGTAAAAGACCAAGGCGCCAATATTGCCAAATCTGCGGCACAGGCTTCGGGTTATGGAGATCATTTGTGTGGGGTAACCCTCAACCGTTTTTGCGGTTCTGGATTGGAATCCATGAACCAAGCGGCGGCTTACATCAAGTCGGGATACCGTGACCTTATCGTTGCCGGTGGAGTAGAAAGTATGTCGCGTGTGGCCATGGGATCAGACGGAGCTGGAATGTTTATCGACCCTACGTTAGCCGTACCTGGGAACCTTGTTCCTCAAGGAATTTCAGCTGACTTAATCGCTTCAAAATACGGGTACAGCCGTCAGGCGACTGATGAATTTGCTGCTGAATCGCAACGTCGTGCAAGCGAGGCAAATGAGAAAGGCTACTTTAAATCGCGTATTCCAATTCTCGATCCTAACGGAGTAGAAATTCTTTCTACCGATGAAAATATTCGCCCTGGGACGACGGTTGAGTCGATGGCTTCGCTTCAACCTGCCTTCCAAATGATGGGGGCTATGGCAGGATTCGACGATGTCGCCTTAGACAAATATCCTGAAGTAGAAACCCTGGAGCACGTGCACCACGCCGGTAACTCTTCTGCCATTGTAGATGGAGCAGCGATTTCGCTTATTGGAAGCAAAGAAGCTGGTGATAAAATGGGCTTAAAACCACGTTTTAAAGTACGCACTGCTGCCATCGACGGTACCGATCCAACGATCATGTTGACCGGACCAGCACCCGCTTCGAGAAAAGCGCTTAAACAAGCTGGAATGAACATTGGAGATATTGACCTCATCGAAGTAAACGAGGCATTCTCTGCCATCCCCATGTTATTTATGGACGAAATGGGTGTAGGCATGGACAAGGTCAATGTGAATGGTGGAGCCATCGCCATGGGTCACCCGCTTGGAGCAACTGGATGTATGCTCGCAGGAACCCTTATGGACGAACTTGAACGTCGTGATTTAAACACTGGTTTAATCACGCTATGTATTGCTGGAGGAATGGGGATTGCTACCATCATCGAACGCGTTTAATCTTAAGCTACAATATTAAAAATGGAAAATATTCAAGATAAATTATTGTCTTTTAGTATCGATGCCGATGGTATTGGGACTTTGGTGATTGACCAAAAAGAAAATTCAACCAATCTTTTCTCCGAGGAATTCATCAAAAAATATGTTGAAACCGCTCGCTTGGCCATAGCCGACGACTCGGTAAAAGGGGTTATTGTTACCTCGGGGAAACCCATCTTTATGGCAGGTGCTGATTTACGTGCCTTGTTGGAAGATATTCCCGATCAAAAAGCATTCACTTCTAGTGTAATGGAGTTACACCACGGTTTACGCGAAATCGAAACTGGAGGTAAACCTTTTGTGGCAGCAATTAACGGAACTGCTCTTGGAGGCGGTCTTGAACTTTGCTTGGCCTGTCACCACAGAATTGCCCTCAATTCGACTAAGATTAAAATTGGTTTCCCTGAAATCAAAGTTGGTCTTTTTCCCGGAGGTGGTGGAACCGTAAAAGCACCTTATCTGCTCGGAATTCAATCGGCCTTGATGTACCTTTTACAAGGAATCGAAGCACGTCCACCAAAGGCGTTGAAAGACGGTTTAATCGATGCTGTAGCAGAAACCCAAGAAGAAATGTTGGAAGCAGCAAAAGCTTATATTCTTGCTACGCCTAACCCAGTACAACCTTGGGACAACAAGAAGCATAAAATCCCAGGAGGTGGCATGTGGACCCCCAATGGAGTGCAAACCATGGTGGGAGCTTCAGGGAATGTGGGGAAACTAACCCACGGTAACTATCCTTCTGCTCAAAAAATCATTAAAGTCATCCACGATGGGATCCAAATTCCCGTAGATCGTGCTTTAGAAATCGAGGCGCGTTACTTTACTGCAGCAGTAAACACTCCAGAAGCGAAAAACATGATCCGTACAGGATTCTTTGCTATCCAAGATGCTGCCAAAGGAAAAGCACGTCCAAAAGATCAACCCAAATATGAAATCCAAAAACTGGGGGTACTCGGTGCAGGAATGATGGGTGCTGGGATTGCCTATGTTTCGGCAAAAGCAGGAATGGATGTTGTTTTAAAAGACGTTAGCGTTGAAGGAGCTGAAAAAGGAAAGGCCTACTCTACCGCTTTATTGGACAAAGCCATCGCCAAAAAACGCTCTACACCTGAGAAGAAAGAAGCGCTTTTAGCAAAAATCACCCCTACCGATGATCCTAATGCAGTGGAAGGAAGTGACTTGATTATTGAAGCTGTTTTCGAAAATGTCGAATTAAAAGACAAAGTAACCAAGGAAACAGAAGCTGTGCTCGCGGAAGACAAGGTATATGGATCGAACACTTCGACAATTCCAATTTCTTTGTTGGCAAAATCTTCAGCACGCCCTGAAAACTTTATTGGTATTCACTTTTTCTCTCCTGTAGATAAAATGCCATTGGTGGAAATCATCGTGGGAGAAAAAACCGAGGACAAAGCCATTGCAGCTGCAGTGGACTACACGGTTGCCATTAAAAAAGTGCCGATTGTCGTAAACGATAGCCGTGGCTTCTTTACTTCGCGTTGCTTTGGAACCTATGTTACTGAAGGGATGTTCTTGCTCGAAGAAGGAGTACCTGCACCCATGATTGAACGTGTTGCAACCAAGGTTGGACTACCTGTTGGACCCCTTGCGGTGCACGACGAAGTATCGTTAACCCTTTCTGTACACATTTTTGAAAGCGACCCTGCCGAGAAAAGTGCTGCGGAAAAACGTTCCTATGCCATGGTAAAAGACTTGGTAGAAAACCACAAACGCACTGGAAAACGTGACGGAGCTGGATTCTATGACTATCCTAAAGGCGGGCAAAAGAAACTTTGGCCTGGACTAAAGGAAATCTATACGCCAAACGTTGATGCACTTTCTGAAGAAGTAGTGAAAAAACGTATGCTGCACCGTCAAGTATTGGAAAGCTACCGCTGTTTAGATGAAGGGGTATTGCGTTCTACTACCGATGGAGACATTGGATCAATTCTGGGATGGGGCTTCCCTATCTTTACCGGAGGTGCCTTGTCTTACATTGACTATGTTGGAATGGACAACTTTATCGCCGACTGTGATGCTTTCAAAGCACAATTCGGAGAGCGATGGGATGTTCCCCAAAGCTTACGCGACCTCGCCGCAGCAGGGAAATCCATCCACGATTTTGAAAATAGACTTCTAAAATAGAGAAGAAAAAAGCGCCTTAAAGGCGCTTTTTTTATGCTTCAAATTGTTTGAATATTAGGTCGTTGACCACTTCGGCGTGCTGTTCGATTTGTTCTTTGGAAAACACTTCCGTTCCGTACTGGCTTTTCAATAGATGAGCCAACATAAAAAAGCCGCTGGAAGCCCCCATAATAATGGAGATAAAGTTAGCACGGGGAATGGTTTTAAACTCCTTTAAATCTTCCGTAGGGTCTTCAATACTCTTTTCACCAAACCATATGACAGGACTAAAAACTTGTTCAATTAAAAACTGTGAGCGCCAATTGTCTTGTCCCATTTCTTGAAAAATAATTTTATATAGGGGTGGGTTTTCGGCTAAAAAATAAATGTATTGACGAGCATAGGCACGAAGTGCAGTAGTCCCATTTAAGTCGACATAATAACTTTGAATGTGCTCAAAACGCTCTACCAATCTCTCCCCCAAGTAGCTCATCGCTTTTTTCCACAAATCTTCTTTGTTTTCGAAACGATAACTTATGAGCGGATTGGTTACTCCCACTTTCTGGGCTACATCTTTTAGCTGTGCGCCTTCATATCCTTTCTCTGAAAAAACGTCTAGGGCGGCGATTAAAATATCGTTTAAATCTAGTGTTTGCGATAAACTTGGTCGTCCTCTTTTCCTTTTGGGGAGTTCGCTACTCGGCATAAATCAGTTTTATTGACAGCAAAATACAGCTTTTTTTCAAATTGCTTTTCAAAACGATTAATCCTTCAATGATATAGTTTTTTGCATTTTATTATTTTAGCCCGCAAGACCAAACTGATGAAAAACTACGCCTTTTATTTATCCCTTCTCTTTTGTTTCACTTTACTTACGCAATGCGGGAAGGAGAGTCCTTCGACAGCCGCGGAAGAAACCGAAACTGTTGTCGAAATTGATGTAGAAAGCATCCCAACCGATCCTTGGTGGGACGATGCTGTTTTCTATGAAGTTTTTGTTCGCAGTTTCTATGACAGTGATGGGGATGGTATCGGTGACCTACAAGGGGTAATAGAGAAGCTGGATTACCTCAACGATGGAGATCCAAACACGACAGATGATTTGGGCGTAACGGGCATTTGGTTAATGCCTATATTCCCCTCCCCTAGCTATCATGGCTATGACGTTACCGATTACCGAGACATCAATCCTGATTATGGCTCCATGGCAGACTTTCGAGCACTTGTTCAAGCTGCACATGCCAGAGGAATAAAAGTCATCATTGATTTTGTGGGGAATCACACCTCAGATCAGCATCCGTGGTTTCAAAGTTCGGCAGCCAACACAGCCAAGCGGAACTGGTACCTATGGAACACTTTTAAACCCGACTACAATGGCCCTTGGGGGCAGGAAGTGTGGCACGAACGCAACAATAACTATTACTATGGTATTTTTTGGGGAGGCATGCCCGACTTGAACTATAATACTCCTGAAGTAACAGAAGAAATAAAGGATATTGTTCGCTTTTGGTATAACGATATTGGGGTAGATGGCTTTCGAATTGACGCAGTAAAACATTGGATCGAAGCGGGAAGCCAGCAAGAAAACACCCCTGCCACCCTCAATTGGTGGCGTAACTTTTTCGCTTTCCAAAAAGACATCAGTCCGCGATTAATGACAGTCGGAGAAGCTTGGACCTCGACCAGTAACATTGCGCCTTATAGTGATCACCGTTTAGATTATTGCTTCGAATTTGACTTGTCTTATGCCATTATCGATGCTGTAAATAACCAAAATGCTACTGGTTTA
>WTJP01000044.1 GCA_011526275.1 Candidatus Arcticimaribacter sp.
ACCAAAGTGGGGTTTCTGGATCAGGTACAAGTATCATTATCCGTGGTTTCAACACCTTTAGTCAAGGAAACCAACCTTTGTTTGTTGTTGACGGTGTACCTTTTTCAAGTGAGACCAACTCACAAGGTAGCTTCGTTGATGGAAACAACGGTTCTTCTCGTTTCTTAGATATCGACCCGAACAACATCGAAAGTGTAAACGTATTGAAAGGTCTTGCAGCAGCAACACTTTACGGAACACAAGGACGTAACGGGGTTATTTTGATCACTACCAAAGCTGGTAATGCTGGTGCAGCTGGTCCTAAGAAAGACGAGATTACAGTAAACACTTCGATCTTTATGAACGAAATCGCTTCATTGGCCGACTATCAAGACCAATACGGTAACGGTTTCGACCAGTCGTTTGGATGGTTCTTCTCTAACTGGGGACCTTCTTTCGACCGTGAGGGTGTTGCAGGTTGGGGTGGACAAGCTGCCATTAACGGAACACTTTCTGGACAAGCAGGTTTCCTAAGACACCCTTTCGCAACAGCTTCTTCTGCAACTGGAATCCCAGCGATTCGCGAGCAGTTAGGGTATGATGAAAACAGTGTTTACGAATGGAGACCTTACAACAACGTTGAAGCATTCTTTAGAACAGGTACCATCATCAACACTAACATGAACCTTAAAGGGGCAAGTGAAGATGGTAAAGTATCGTATAACTTTAACGTAGGTCACTTAGACGATGAAGGGTTTACCCCTGGAAACGAACTCCGCAGAACTTCATTGAGTTTTGGAGGACGTATTCAAATGTCTAACAAGTTTAGCTTTAACGGAACGTTGAACTACACGAACACTTACTTTAAGTCTCCTCCAGTTGCGGCAGGATACGGATCTAACGTAGGTGGAGACAACGCTTCTGTATATGCAAACGTATTCTATACACCTCGTTCTGTGGATTTGATGGGAATTCCTTTCCAAAACCCTGTAACAGGTGAATCAATTTACTATCGTCAAAACAACAGTATCCAACACCCATTATGGACAGTGAACAACACGGGGACTTCTCAAGATGTACACCGTGTGTTTGGTGGGGCTACTATGGCGTATGAGATCAACGACAACTTAAACTTGTCTTATACTTTTGGTCTTGACGTTTACAACGAAAGTAACTTAAACTACGCGAACAAAGGAGGTAAAACAGGTAGTGTGGCCAACCGTTCTGGTAAATACCAAACTTGGAACAACACCAAATTACTTCACAACCACAACGTACGTTTATCAGGAGACTATGATGTTTCTGATAAGATTGGCGTAACCTTTACTTTAGGAGCTGAATCACGTCGTGATATTTTTGACCAAAATGGTCTTGCTTCTACAGGACAGCAAGTATTCAACGTATTGCGTCACTTTAACTTTGCGCAAAACGATGAGATCCAATCTTTCTCTGAGCGTAACATCCTTGGGTTGTATGCACAAACAGAGTGGGATTACGATCGTACAGTGTACTTAACACTTGCTGCACGTAAAGACTGGGTATCTAACTTAGCACCTGAAAATGCTTCGATTACGTATCCTTCTGCATCTCTTGCTGTTATACCAACGAAATTCATCGATGGTTTAAAAAGCAATACTATCAACATCTTAAAAGTACGTGCCGGTTACGGTACTTCTGCAAACTTCCCATCTGGTTATCCTATCGCATCGAACTTAAGCTTCGATACACAGGATTTTGTTGATGCAAACGGAGGTTTCGTAATTACCAATACATCTGGTACACAATTGGGTAACACCAACCTTAAGCCGGAGCGTATGGACGAGCTTGAATTAGGTTTAGAAGGACGTTTCTTCGACTACCGTTTAAGCGTTGACTTCTCTGTTTATAACAGAAAAACACTCGATTTGATTGTTACTCAACCGTTAGATCCTTCTACAGGTTATACTAACACGGCTACCAACATTGGTAAAATTGAAAACAAAGGAATCGAGCTTGACTTAAACGGAGAAATCCTTAGAAGTCAAGACGGTTTAAACTGGAACATGGGAATCAACTGGTCTACGAATGATTCTACAGTTATCGACGTAGGAGATACAGATCGTGTTGTATTTGCTGGATTCACCAACGGTGTTGGTAATGCTGCAACTCCAGGAGAGTCTCTAGGGGCTATCTACGGATCTAGTATTGCACGTGACGATCAAGGACGTTTCTTAGTTAATGCTTCAGGTTCTTATGTTGAAGATACTTCACTTAGCATCATTGGAGACGCTAACCAAGACTGGCTATTAAACATCAGCAACAACCTTCGTTATAAGAACTTTAACTTAAACTTCTTATTTAACTGGAACCAAGGTGGTGATATCTATAGTACAACTGTAGCAACACTTCTTGGACGTGGATTAACTACGGATACTATTGATCGTGAAAACTCGTTTATCCTACCTGGTGTAGACAGTAACGGGAATGCAAACACCAAACAAATCAACAACTCTACATTCTACTTCTCGAACGTACTTTACGGACCAGACGAATTAAGAGTTTATGATGCTACGGTGTTACGTTTGCAAGAACTTTCACTTTCTTACTCATTACCTGATTCACTTATTGACAAAACTCCTTTCGGAAATGTGACATTAACAGCCTCTGGATTCAACCTTTGGTTTAATGCACCAAACGTTCCTGAAGGAACAAACTTCGATCCTAACATTGCTGGGGTTGGTGTTGGTAACGGACGTGGATTCGACTTCTTGAACGGTCCAAGTTCTAGACGATATGGAATGAGTTTAAAACTAACTTTTTAATCGGCTAACAAGATGAAAAATTTAAAATTAACATACATTCTTGCAATCTTTAGTGTACTATTCTACACGAGTTGTGAGACGACAGAATTGGAGATCACCAGTGATCCCAACTTCTTGAGCCCAGAAGATGCAAACGTCGATTTGTTCTTGAACGGTGTTCAAGAAGACTTTGCCCGATTCGTCCAAGGATTTGGAGATACAGGGTCAGAGCTTACGCGTATCGATTACATGAGTGGTCGTAACTATGCGGATGTTTATTCTCCTCAATCATTTAATGGTTTATGGCAAAGTGCCTACCAAGGGATGAGAGAAGATTTAAGAATCATGAATAACCTAGCAGCAGAATCAGGTCAATCTTTCCACGTTGCTATCGGTCAAATTCTTGAGGCTTATGTCATGGTTACTTTAGTAGATTTCTTTGGTAACGTTCCTTACTCTGAATCTTTAGGTGGTTCTACGAACCTTAACCCTAACGTGGATGGTGGAGCTGAGATTTATGCAGCTATGCATACACAACTCAACGAAGCTATTCAATCGCTTGGAAGTCCTGGACCTTCTCCAGACAATGACTTCTTCTACGGAGGAAACGCTGGAAAATGGATTAAAGCTGCAAATACCCTAAAAATGAAAATGTTCATTACTGTAGGAGATTACGCAAACTTTAATGCACTCGCTGCTAATCCTGCGAATTACATCTCAGACAATAGCGATGATTTCCAATTCCAGTGGGGAACTAACGAAGTTCAGCCTGACACACGTCACCCTTGGTATGCATCTAGTTATACTTCTACAGGAGGTGGACGTTATATGTCGAACTGGTTAATGAATGCCATGTTGAACAGCCCTGGAGGACAAGATCCACGTATGTATTACTACTTCTACCGTCAGGTTGATGTTGTTCCTGGATTTGGTGCTGCACCAGACGAAGAAGTGTTGGAATGTGGTTTACAAAACCCACCGCTTCACTACATCCAAAACAACTATGTTTTCTGTGGACTTCCTGCAGGATACTGGGGTAGAGATCACGGAAATGACAACGGGATTCCACCAGATGGATTCTTACGTACACTCCACGGAGTTTATCCTGCTGGAGGGAAAGTAGATTACAGAATTAGTGATGAAACTTCACCTTCTGGAGCTGTAAATGGCGATGGAAACGGTGGTAGTGGTATTACACCAATCTTACTTGCTTCTTGGGTTGACTTTATGAAAGCCGAAGCTGCTTGGAATGGATTTGGTGGAGATGCTGCTGCTCGTGACGCACTTGTAGCCGGTATGACTAAAGCTGCTGATAAAGTAACCGCTTACCACAACCCTGCTAACATTGCAGGAAATGTGGAAAACCACAGAAACGGCGTATTGGCTGCTTTTGATGGAGCTGCTTCTGCTGATGACAAGAAAAATATTGTTTACGAACAATATTGGATTGCCATGTACGGAAATGGTATCGATGCATACAACACTTACCGTAGAACTGGATTCCCTAAAACTTTGCAAGCGAATATCGAACCTCAACCAGGTGCATTTATTCGTTCTTTATACTACCCTGCAAACTTTGTAGAAACAAACAACGTTGTGGATCAAAAATCAAATGTAGAGGTAAAAGTATTCTGGGATAACAATAGTGTTTCACTTTACTAAAAATTTAAAAAGATGATTAAAAACACAATATCTAAATTGCTTCTTCTTTCCGGTTTGGCTTTGTTCATCCGATGTGAAGACCCAGATAATGCGATCTATACTGTACTAGAAGACTACACCAATGGGGCTGTTCTTCGTACTAAAGCTGATCCGCTAAATAATTTCCAATTCAACAGTTCTGAAAAGGATCAAGAATTCTATGTTCGTATCGAGCAACAGGACGAAGAGAATGGAGATTTATTAGACTATGTAGCTGTATATCTAAAATTGAGCTCATCTGTAGCCGGTGTTTCAATTCCTGAAACTGAGGCTATGCGACTTGAAGCATCTGATTTTTCTAAAAATGACAACGGTTTAAATGAAGGCGTTGTACGTTTGGATCTAAACAGAGCACTACAAGCACTTGGAGCTAGTGACACCCAGTACAATGGTGGTGATGCCATTACTGTTCGTCTCGAGTTAGTATTGACTGATGGTCGTACGTTCTCTAGCGATGATGCCACTGGATCATTACAAGGTTCTTACTTTAGCTCTCCTTATGCATACAATGCTATCATTAAGTGTATTCCTGCTTCACCAAAAGCGGGTACTTATGTAGTTGACATGCAAGATTCTTATGGAGACGGTTGGAACGGTGGTGCTATCATTGTTACTATTGATGGAACTACTTTAGATCCTATCACCATTACCAGCGGTTCTGGTGGAAGTGACAGCTTTGTTGTTCCTCCTGGTGCAAGTGTACTTAGTGTACAGTATAGCAGTGGTAGTTGGGATTCTGAGGTTACTTTCCAGATTTCACGTAACAATGAAACTATCTTCACTGACGGGCCTAACCCTGCAGCTGGAACAGATATGGTATTTAGTATCTGCTTAGACTAGATAATAATATCTTATCATATAAAAAGGCTTCCCTTTCGGGAAGCCTTTTTTCGTTTATATTTGCAGCAAACTATTTTGTTTATGAAAAAATTA
>WTJP01000096.1 GCA_011526275.1 Candidatus Arcticimaribacter sp.
TTTTTACACCCCTCAATTAATCCCCTGTTAGTGTTGGTTTTGTGCTTAAAATGGTTTTTCTTTATTGGACGAAAAGGGAATGATTTATTTTTGAAGCTAAATAATTAAACTAAAATTAAATTAAATGGAATTTTTTCTTTCTGAAGAGCATAAAATGATTCGAGATGCTGCACGTGATTTTGCTCAAAAGGCTAAGGTAGGTGTGATTGAACGCGACACGCACATGACCTATCCCACGGCAGAGGTTAAAGAAATGGGAGAACTTGGTTTCATGGGAATCATGACCTCCCCCGACTATGGCGGTTCTGGTTTAGATACCTTGTCCTATGTGCTGGCTATGGAAGAGCTTTCCAAGACAGATGCCAGTGCATCGGTCATCATGAGTGCGCACAATTCGCTGGCGCTTTATGGGATCGAAAAGCATGGGTCTGAAGAAATTAAAAAGAAATATTTGCCGGCTTTGGCCAGTGGAGAAACCATCGGGTGTTTTTGTCTCTCTGAACCAGAAGCAGGTAGCGATGCGACCAGTCAGAAAACCACCGCTATAGACCAAGGCGATCACTATATTTTGAATGGTGTAAAGAATTGGATTACCAATGGTGGAAAAGCAGGAGTCCATGTGGTGATTGCACAAACCGACCGAGAAAAAGGCCACCGAGGAATCAACGCTTTTGTGGTTGAAAGTACTTGGGAGGGGGTCGAAATTGGTGTAAAAGAAGATAAATTAGGGATTCGCTCTTCCGACACCCATTCCATTATTTATTCTGATGTGAAAGTCCCGAAGGCAAATCGCCTAGGGCCCGACGGTTTTGGTTTTAAGTTTGCCATGGAAACCTTAGAAGGTGGGAGAATAGGCATAGCAGCTCAGGCATTGGGAATCGCTGCTGGTGCTTATGAACTAGCCGTGGAGTATGCACAATTGCGTAAAGCCTTTGGGAAACCCATTATTGAACATCAAGCGGTAGCGTTTAAATTGGCCGAAATGGCCATGGAAATTGAATCTGCGCGTATGCTGGTCTATCGTTCGGCAGTCTTAAAAGATCAAGGAAAACCTTACGGTTATGCCAGTGCAATGGCCAAATTAAAAGCCTCTGAAGTAGCCATGCAGGTCACCGTTGAAGCGGTTCAAGTTCATGGAGGTAACGGCTATGTGAAAGAATACCATGTGGAACGCCTGATGCGCGATGCAAAAATTACGCAAATCTATGAGGGCACTTCTGAAATACAGAAAATTGTCCTTTCGCGAAATATTGCCAAAGGAGAACTGCAATTACCCATTTAAATATATCCTTAAAGGTTTTTCATCTTTCCGTATCTTCACTTTATGCGAAAAACCTTTTTTGACGATTTTAAAACGCTTTCTAAGTCAGCACAAAATGAAAAAATACAAGCTGATCTAGGAGATAGTCCTCAATGTTGGGAGACTCCAGAAGGAATAAGCTTACAACCGATTTATCATAAAGAGGATGCTGAAGTTGAGAAAGGATTAACGGCCAAGGCAAGCTCCTGGAAACTGGGTCAATACATTCAATTCACCCATACAGAAGAATGTTTAAACAGGACAGAAGATGCCCTCGCTAATGGAGCGGAAGTACTCTATTTTGTAGTTGAAGACCAAAGCGAATGGATAGCTGATGTTTTGCAACGTATAGCAGGGAAAGAAACCCTAGCTTATTTCTTTTTTAAGCAAGCACCATCTTCAAATGTCATCCAGCAAATCAATAGTTGTGACAATGCCATTTTACTGTATGACCCTTTTGGGCGGTGGGTAGAATGTGGCACCCCATTGCTTCCGAATGACGCGGATCATTATATAGCAAAGGCAGCAACCCTTTTCGTCGATGCTGCGATTTACGCTAATGCTGGGGCACATGCAGTGCAGCAAATCGCTTTTAGTTTAGCTCAGTTGAACGAGTATATGACCCAATTCAGTGCAACGTTTGAGGGGAATATTGAAATTGTGGTGCGGATGGCACAAGGAAGCTCTTATTTTATGGAGATGGCCAAACTCATTGCATTCCGCAGCTTGACCGCAACCATGCTGGGGGAATACCCTCTTCAAGTAGAATTGAAAATAATAGCAGAACCCTTACAACGCAACAAAAGCCGCGTAGATTATAATGTAAATTTATTGCGCACTTCTTCCGAGATGATGTCGGCAATTTTAGGGGAGGCAGATGTGGTGGTCAATCATCCTTATGACTTGCGATTTAATCCACCCAGTCACTTTTCCGATCGAATGGCACGGAATCAATTGCTTATTTTAAAGCACGAAAGTTATTTTGATCAATTCCCCAAGGTGACTCAAGGGGCCTATTTTATTGAAACCCTCATTCGAGAACTGAAACAATCTTCTTGGACGCAATTTTTAGCGATTGAAGCAGCGGGAGGATGGATGCAGGAAATACAAAAGAATAATCTACAAGAACAGATTAGTTTGACTCAGCAAAACGAACAAGCGCTTATCGACCGTGGAAAATCAACGGTAGTGGGAGTCAATAAATATTTTGATGAAACTGCACTTAGCGCACCGCTTGAAGCAAGGGAAGAAAACACATTGGATAGCCTAATCCACCCCTTGAAATTAAAGTACACCACCTCATGAATAGAAAGCGAAAAGATTTTTCTCATCTATCTATTGAGGATAGCAAGAATGGCGATACACCAGTAGGGGAATCGGTTCAGTTTACCCCCCAAGAAGGAATTCCTTTTAAGCGTCAACTGCCTACAAACGCTTATCCGCACCAAGATTTTGGGGCAGGGCTTCCACCTTATTTGAGAGGGCCTTATTCTAGTATGTATGTAAAGCGTCCCTGGACCATTCGGCAATACGCTGGTTTTTCAACAGCGGAAGAAAGCAATGCCTTTTATTTGCGCAACCTAGCCATGGGGCAAAAGGGGTTGTCGGTTGCTTTTGATTTACCCACGCATAGAGGTTATGACAGTAATCATCCGCGGGTGGTGGGTGATGTGGGAAAGGCGGGTGTAGCCATCGACACGGTAGAAGACATGAAACGCTTGTTTGATCAAATACCCTTGGATCAAATGTCGGTTTCCATGACCATGAACGGAGCTGTATTGCCCATTATGGCCTTTTATATTGTAGCAGCTGAAGAGCAGGGAGTGCGTCCTGAACTTTTGAAAGGAACCATTCAAAATGATATTTTAAAGGAATTCATGGTGCGGAATACATTTATTTATCCACCTGCACCATCAATTCAAATTATTGCCGATATCTTTAAATACACCGCTGAATACATGCCGAAGTTCAACAGCATAAGTATTTCGGGCTACCATATGCACGAAGCAGGAGCTTCCGCTGAAATTGAATTGGCTTACACCCTTACTGACGGTTTGGAGTATTTGCGTACGGGATTGGCCGCTGGATTAGCCATTGACGACTTTGCGCCACGACTTTCCTTTTTTTGGGGGATAGGCATGAATCACTTTATGGAAATTGCGAAGATGCGTGCTGCTCGGGTTTTATGGGCAAAACTGGTCAAACAATTCCATCCTAAAAACCCAAAATCCATGGCTTTGCGTACCCATTGCCAAACCAGTGGTTGGAGTCTAGCAGCGCAAGACCCCTTTAATAATGTAGCCCGCACTGCCATCGAAGCTATGGCAGCTGCTTTTGGAGGAACACAAAGTTTACACACCAATGCACTCGACGAGGCAATTGCCTTACCCACCGATTTTTCGGCGCGGATTGCACGCAATACGCAGCTCTACCTACAAGAAGAAACAAACATAACCAAGGTGGTCGATCCCTGGGGCGGGAGTCACTTTGTAGAATACCTAACCGATGGTTTAATTGAAAAGGCATGGTCGCTTATAGAAGAGATTGAAGCCGAAGGTGGAATGACCAAAGCCATAGAAGCTGGGATTCCCAAAATGCGCATTGAAGAAGTCGCTGCAAAGAAACAAGCGCGATTGGACAGTGAACAAGACATTCTAGTAGGGGTGAACCACTACCAATCGAAAGAGGAGGAAGAGTTGGCCTTGTTGGAGGTGGACAATCGTTCCGTACTAAACCAGCAAATTAAACGCTTAGATGAACTCAAGGAAAAGCGGGATGATCATGCAGTTCAAGCTGCATTGGCCAAGCTTACACTAGCGGCAAAAGCCAAGGTAAATGGTACAGCAGGAGAAAACCTGTTGCAATGTTGTGTTGCTGCTGCTAGAGCACGTGCTACCCTCGGGGAAATTAGCGATGCAATGGAAGTCGCTTTTGGCCGCTTCCAACCAAAAAACAATACCTTTACCGGTGTATATGCTAAAGCAGTGAACAACGACAAAGCATTTGAAAAGGCCAAGGCCATGAGCGATGAATTTGCTCAAAAAGCGGGGAGACGCCCTCGTATAATGATCGCCAAAATGGGACAAGACGGTCATGACAGGGGAGCCAAAGTGGTCGCAACCAGTTATGCCGATATTGGTTTTGATGTCGATTTAGGACCGCTTTTCCAAACCCCTGAAGAAGCAGCCAAGCAGGCAGTGGAAAACGATGTCCATGTGTTGGGTATCTCTTCTTTGGCCGCTGGACATAAAACCTTAGTTCCTGCGGTAATCAAAGCGCTTGAGGCCTACGATCGAGCAGACATAAAAGTGATCGTGGGAGGAGTAATCCCCCCGAATGATTACGACTTTCTATATACAGCTGGAGTAGTGGGGGTGTATGGCCCAGGAACAAAAATCAGTACGGCAGCGCAGGAGATTTTATCAAAGTTATTGTCTGAACTTTGAGTAAAAGATTATTGAATCGTCTCCTTTGCATTTAGCATGTCACCTTCTTCGTTCAAAAGCCACATTATATTTACTTCAGGGAACGCTTCAGCTATTTTTTTGCACATCGTGGCTGGAATTTTCTGATTCTTAAAGAGTACTTTATCCAGTGCTGTTAGGGTTTTGTATCCAATTTTAAGTGAAAACTCTTTTTTTGATAATTCACTGTAGTCGATTAATTTTTGAATTCTCGTAGCTGGACCCGAATTATTCTGCTTAATGTTATTATTTTTTTCTACCATTAGAAGAAATGAACGAGCATCGATTTGATGGATATTGAGAAGATTTAGAAGACTTTTTAGGGTGAAATTGTTTCCGTTTTCCATTTTCCAATATTGGATTCGACTTAATTTATGGTGATGCGCAAACTGCTCATAGCTTTTAAATCCTGCTTTTATGCGTAATTCCCTAAGCGTTAAACCAATTAAAGAAGATATATTTTCTAAATCATTCATTTTTTAGTATATTATAATGAACTTTTTGATTTATTTATAATTAAATAAATATACAAATTGTAACATGATATTATCC
>WTJP01000103.1 GCA_011526275.1 Candidatus Arcticimaribacter sp.
CCCAACCCTCAGAGCCGAAATCTGATATTCTATCCAGTTGAACTACTGGGCCATTTTCAGTTGACTGCGCTTTAATAAGCGCTATTTTTCTGCCGTAAATGTAGAAAATTCTCACTACAAAAATTGCTTGAAGCACTAGGGATTCTATTCCATCGCCTCCCTAATTATGGGGTGCTTATAAAAAGAAAAACCCGCCGAGGCGGGTTCACTTACAAAAAATGAAAAAAATTAATTTGAAAAGGGTACAGCAATACGCACTGTATCCCATCCCATGTGTAGATGAACTCCTCCATCGACACTTTCAAAGGCCATGGAAAATGCCTCCAACGATTTTTTAGCTTCTTTTACTGGAACTGTTATGCGAGCCAAATCATCGTTTTGATCGTAATTATATGCACCCCAAACATTGATCGCTTTGTTCAAAATAACCGTCCACTCTTTCTCGCCTGGAATGGTGTAGAGTGAATAGCTTCCTGCGGGAATTGCAGTACCTCCCAATTGCATTGGGGTATGGAAGGTGATCTCTGAAGCTTCATTGGCTCCAGTTCGCCACACTTCTCCATGAGGGGCTAGTTTGGTTAAAGCACGTCCTTTCAATTGTGGACGAGAATACAACACGCGAATAGACTTATTTGCATCGCGATTGCTGGTTGGGTATTGAATCATGTCTAAAGGACTTTTATCTAAACCTTTAAACTCTTGTGCTGTAAGGGAAAAAGACGCCAACAATAGCGCTGACAGTAAGAAATGTTTCATTTTATTTTTTTCTTAAAGCTAGGCATTCTTTCCCCCTAAAGATGTTAAATGAATGATAAAATATGAAAATCATTCCCTTCCATAATTCCACCCGATAAACTCAAAAAACGAATAGATTTCTTTGAGCAATTCCTTGGGAGATAGAAACAAAGGAGTAGCTTTAAGCTTAAATTTAATTGGACGGTAAAGCCCTATGAGCAAACTGTATTTTTTTCGTCACGGACAAGCCTCGCTGGGGGCCGATAATTACGATGTACTTTCTCCGCTAGGAGAGGAACAAGCCCTTGCCTTGGGGAAATATTTAGTAGAAAAGAACATTCATTTTGATCGCGTTTTTGTGGGACCCCTCGCACGACAAAAAGACACCTATAAAGCCGTACAAGCAATCTACAAGGAGAACAAGCTTCCTTTTCCTGTAGCAGAAGAAGTCGCTGGCCTTAAAGAACATCAGGGCATTGAAACCATGAAAAAAGCGCTTCCGCAACTTTTACAAACCAATACTTACCTAAGACAACTGCAAGCGAGCAGTAAAGAAAACCCCGCCTTGACTAAAACCAATACGCTTTTAAGTTTTCAATATTTTTTAGGGGAATGGGCCGAAGGAAATATACAAGTAGAGGGCATGCCCAGTTGGGCCAGTTTCCGCCAAGAAGTTAAAACCGGCTTAAACACCATTTTACAGCAGGTGCAGAAAGGAGAAAATATTGCTGCCTTTACCTCAGGAGGAACCATCAGCGCTATCACAGCGGAATGCCTTGGGCTCGCTTCCGAAAAAAAAGTAGCTGATCTCAACTTCTCCATACGAAACACCGCTTGGACTACTTTTTTATTTTCTGCTGAAAAGTTTAACTTACTTACCTTTAATGAGCTTCCCCATCTCGAGAAAGAAATGACCACTTTTATCTAGAAAAAGAATATGGCGAAAAAAGATTCACCTAAGCAACGGAAAGATGTTGGAGAACTCAAAGCACGCCAACTTTTCCTAGACGACAAACAACGGAAGGCAGCCGTTGAAAAACGACACAGCAAGGGGAAACGCACCGCAAGAGAAAACATCAAAGACCTGTGTGACAAAGACAGTTTCGAAGAAATTGGGGCCTTACTCATCGCTGCGCAAAAAGGGCGAAAGTCGATCGAAGCACTGCGAAAGGAAACCCCAGCCGACGGACTTATTTGCGGAATGGGAAAAGTGAATTCTAAAGAATTTGAGACCAACACCACTTGTTATGTGTTGAGTTACGACTACACCGTGCTAGCAGGAACCCAAGGTGCTTTTGGACATAAGAAAACCGATCGCATGATGGCTTTGGCAGAAAAAGCCAACGCTCCCATCCTCTTTTTTGTGGAAGGTGGTGGTGGACGCCCAGGAGATGTCGATTTTCAATTGGTTACCACCGGTGGTCTCGACCTACCCACTTGGTTTTCTTTTGCGCGATTGAGCGGGAAAATCCCACGTATAGCGATAGTGGGGGGATACTGTTTTGCAGGTAATGCGGCCATAGCAGGTTGTGCAGATGTTATTATTGCTACCGAAGATAGCTCACTGGGCATGGGCGGTCCGGCCATGATAGAAGGAGGCGGACTAGGACAGTTCCACCCCAAAGAGGTTGGACCAGCAAATGAGCTATCCACCAAAGGAGTCATCGATATCTTGGTGAAAGACGAAGCAGAAGCAGTTCAAGTCGCCAAGAAATACCTCAGCTATTTTCAAGGAGAGAAAAAGAAATGGACTGCAAAAGAGCAATCGGCTATTTACAATATTCTTCCCGAAGATCGCCGATACGCTTATGACATAAAAAAAATCATCGCCACCCTAGCCGATGAAGACAGTGTTTTGGAATTACGAAGTGATTTTGCCAAAAACATGGTCACTTCTTTCATTCGTATTGCAGGAAAACCCATGGGCTTAATCGCCAACAGCACCCGCCATTTAGGGGGCGCAATTGACAGTGATGCAGCCGACAAAGCAGCGCGTTTTCTTCAACTGTGTAATGCCTTCGACCTACCTGTACTCTCCCTTTGTGACACCCCAGGTTTTATGGTTGGCCCAGACCACGAACAAACAGGACTCATTCGCCACGCTTCGCGCTTGTTTTTAAGCGCCGCTGCCCTAGAGGTCCCCATAATAACAATCTTAGTGCGCAAAGCCTATGGACTGGGAGCCATGGCCATGGCAGGCGGAAGTTTTCACACCTCCTATCTTAGCTTAGCTTGGCCCAGTGCCGAAATGGGCGGAATGGGTCTTGAAGGTGCGATTAAACTAGGCTATAAAAAAGAATTGGAAGCCATAGTTGATCTTGATCAACGTGAAGAGCGCTATCAAGCACTTGTAGCGGAAGCCTATGAAAGAGGAAAAGCCATCAATGCAGCAGAAACCCTCGAGTTTGACGAAGTCATCGACCCCATAGATACCCGGAAAAGAATAACAACAGCCCTGAGCTGTTTCCCGAAAAATAAAACAAAAAACACCGGCTATATCGACAGCTGGTAATTAAAATAAACTACTATGAAAGCAATCGTTTGTGAACAATTTGGACCACCATCTTCTCTTCAATTGAAAGATCTTCCTGCACTTGAAGCGGGAGAAAAAGAAGTGGTTATTAGCGTAAAAGCCTGTAGCTTGAATTTCCCGGATACCTTAATCATTCAAGGAAAATACCAATACAAGCCAGAACTTCCCTTTACCCCTGGTAGTGATATCGCCGGAATAGTAAAAGCGGTGGGAAGCAAGGTGAAAAATGTAAAAGTGGGCGATGAGGTTTTTGGATTTGTACCCAATGGAGGTTTTGCTGAAGAGGTCGTTGCACCCGCTAAAAACGTATTCCCCAAGCCACCCATGATGAACAATGCCGTTGGGGCTTCTTTTTTAATGGCTTATGGTACTTCCTACCACGCTTTAAAAAACAGAGCACAGCTCAAAGCGGGGGAAACCTTAGTTGTTTTGGGTGCCTCTGGAGGAGTAGGACTAGCCGCAGTTGAATTAGGGAAGTTGATGGGCGCCAAGGTCATTGCCTGCGCTTCAACCGACGAAAAACTGGCGCTTTGCAAAGAATACGGTGCCGAGGAAGGTATAAATTATAGTACGGAAGACTTAAAAACCCGTATCAAAGAACTTACCGACGGGAAAGGAGCCGATGTAATTTATGATCCTATAGGCGATAAATTCTCGGAACCCGCCTTACGTGCCATGGGCTGGGAAGGTCGCTTTTTGGTGGTTGGTTTTGCCGCTGGGGAAATCCCTAAAATACCATTGAATTTAGCTTTGCTAAAAGGCTGTCAAATTGTGGGAGTATTCTGGGGGTCTTGGGCCATGCAATTCCCCAATGACAATATGCAAAACACCATGGAACTCATCCAATGGCATGCGCAAGGAAAATTAAAACCACACATCCACGCTATCTATCCACTGGAAGAGGCCCAAAAAGCCATGGAAGAAATGATGCAGCGAAAAGTACGCGGAAAAATTGTGATTGAGTGCAGCTAATTAGCTGTTCAATTGTGCTTTTACGATGGTAGAAATGGTTTTGCCATCGGCTTTGCCTGCCATTTCTTTGGAGGCCATACCCATAACTTTTCCCATGTCTTTCATCCCTTCAGCGCCTGTTTTTTCAATAATAGCCTGAATGATAGCAGTGATTTCTTCTTCCGAAAGCTGTTCGGGTAGAAACTGAGCAATTACTTCGGCTTGTGCTTCTTCAGGCTCGGCCAAGTCAGGACGGTTTTGATCGCGGAAAATTTGAGCGGAATCTTTGCGTTGTTTCACCAATTTCTGCACCAGTTTTATCTCCTGCTCATCGCTTAAAGTATCGCTACCGCCTGCAGAGGTTTGCTCTAACATTACCGCCGATTTAATTGCGCGCAAAGCTTCTAATTTCAAACTGTCTTTGGCCCGCATCGCGGTTTTAATCTCATCGGTTAAATTGGCTAAAATTCCCATCTAAATTAATCTACGTTATCGTGTAAAAAAGAGTTATTTGATCGCAACTGTATATCGTCGTTGCTGTCTTTACCTAATGAAAAAGTAGAAGGCGACTGCTCTTCTGAAGGAGCATCGAGTTCAAAGCCCAAACGCTTGTAAGCGGGCTGTCGCTCCATTTCTTCAATGCGGTTTAAATTATTTTTAAAGGTGTAATTGAATTGCTTCAATTGCTCCTTGCGTTTTTCGTTTTGCTTTGAAATGCTTTCGCGTATCGATTGATCGAAAGGATTTTCCTGCGCTGCCGGTTGAACTGGTGTTTCTGGCACGTCCGTTTTTTCGATCACTTTTAGGTCCAAATCATCTTGAGCTTCCACCACTAGGTCTTCCTCCATAGTGGGAGTAGGTTGCTCTTCCAAATGGAATACTTTCGGTGCCTCTTCTTCCTCTACAGCTTCGGTAATTGGCGCTGTATTTAAAGGCAACTCAAATTCGAATTGAATCTGTTGTTCCTCTTCTTTCCCGATAATTTCGTGATCGACGACCTCAATTTCATTCAAACTGGCCGTGATATCGTTGAAGATGAATTCATCTTCTTGCTCCAACACTGG
>WTJP01000016.1 GCA_011526275.1 Candidatus Arcticimaribacter sp.
GTCACCGGTCCAAGACTCCACCCCATCATGGAATGTCCTGAAGCAAGGCTAAGGTTGGCGTATTTGTTGGTTTTCCCTACAAAGGGCAACCCGTCAGGAGAGAGTGGACGGAGACCACACTGAACTTCTGCTTTGGTTGAATCGCTAATTTTTAATCCACCATACACGGCCTCTGCTGCTGCTGCAATAGCGTTAACTCTATTTTTACGGATCTTGTGGTTGACACCCGCAATTTCCATAGTGCCCGAAAAACGGGTAAAGCCTTGCATGGGGGTAACCGCCACTTTGGCTTCCATTAAAATAGCCGGCATGCTAATTCCCGTAGGTTTTTCTTCATTTAAACTGTATCCTTTTCCCGCTTGAATGGGCAGGTGAATCCCTACAGCTTTGAGTAATTGCTGTGTCCAGGCGCCAGAAGCAATCACCACCTCATCGGCCAAAAACTCTCCTTTGTCCGTCACTACTGCTGTTACCTTAGCTCCTTGGGTCTTTAGACTTTGAACTGCGGTATTTTTATGCAATTCAACACCTGAACCTTCCAATTGTTGCTTGAGTTGTTCCAAAACGGTACTTGGTGTGCTATGGGCATCGCAACGATAATGGTAAGCCCCTGCAATATCCATCTCCACTTCGGGTTGAAGCGCTTGTACTTCCGCTCGGTCAATTAAAGAAACATCTAAGCCTAAAGCTTGTGCTTCCCGCATCACCTCAGCTTCCTCTTTTTCTGCGGCTGTAGTTTGAAAGGCCATCAACACCCCTCGCTCTTCCAGATGAAAGTCAAATGCAGGCGAGCTGTTCAAGTCGGCATAGAGTTCTTTACTCAACACATTGATGTCTTTGATGACACCAAGCGAGCGTTGAACGTGCTGCTTAGTACACGATCGCATGAATTTTAACCCCCAATCCATCAAGTCGAGGTTGAGCCTGGGTTGAATGTAAAACGGACTAGAAGAATTGAACATCCATTTTAAGCCTTTGGCGACCATGCCGGGAGCAGCCAAGGGAACAATATGGCTTGGGGTCAAATAACCTGCATTGACATAGGAAGCCCCGCTGTTCATATCGCCTTTATCTAAAACGATAACCCGGTGTCCTTCTTGACGTAAATAATAAGCGCAAAAAAGCCCAACGATACCTCCACCAACTACCACTACTTCTTTCTGCATCATGACTTAAAGGACTTGAAATCCTTCTACATAAGGATCATTTTCATCTAAAATTATGGAATTGTATCCGGTTATTCGGGCAGTACCTTCAATGCTGGGAATGATCGCTTTTTTCCCACCTAAAGAAGTAACCGCTTCTACCTTTCCCTTAAAGACCGAACCAATAATACTTTCATGAATAAAGGCATCGCCTTCTTTGAGTTTCCCTTTGGCAAACCACTGGGCCATACGAGCTGATGTTCCTGTACCGCAGGGCGATCGGTCAATCGCTTTATCTCCATAAAAAACGGCATTCCGAGCAGTAGCTGTTTTCGACAAGGTGGTGCCTGTCCACAAAACATGGCTGCACCCTTTTATGTGTTCATCTGTTAAATGCTGAACACGGTATTTTTCATTGACGAGTTGCCGCAGTTTTCTGCTCCACGCAATCAATTGATCGGCGGTATAATGCTCAATGCCCTTAAAGTTATCTTGGGGATCGACGATGGCGTAAAAATTCCCTCCGTAACTGATATCAAACGTGAGTTCCCCCAAATCGGGATGGTCAATTTTTAGTCCTTCATGGGCGAGGTAGGAAGGTATATTGGTGAAGCGAACTGCTTCGACTTTACTGCCTTGTTGGGTGTAGTGCACAACGACCAATCCTGCGGGTGTTTCCACGCGAAGTTCGCCCGGTTTTTGTGGTTTCACCAACTGCTCTTCCAAAAGGATGGTCACCGCACCAATCAAGCCATGCCCGCACATGGGCAAGCAACCGCTAGTTTCTATAAAGAGGATTCCCACGTCATTTTCAGGATTATGCGGGGCAAAATAAAAGCTTCCACTCATCATGTCGTGCCCTCTTGGCTCAAACATCAATCCTTTTCGAATCCAGTCGTATTCGCGGATGAAATGCAGGCGCTTCTCCATCATATTATCCCCATTTAAATTGGGTCGAGGTCCTTTTACTAAACGAACAGGATTCCCAGCTGTGTGGGCATCTACACACTCAAATCGACTGCTTTTACTCATTTCTTTTCTGTGCGATATAGCGTTCTACTTCTGCTTCCATGAGGGGGAGGGTCAAGGTGCCTTCCCTTAA
Source organism: Candidatus Arcticimaribacter sp. (assembly GCA_011526275.1). Lineage (GTDB taxonomy): Bacteria > Bacteroidota > Bacteroidia > Flavobacteriales > Flavobacteriaceae > Arcticimaribacter. Next base: position 2,248 of record WTJP01000016.1, read on the forward strand.
AATGAGATCGTGAAAATCGCGAATATCAAATTTTTCACCTAAGGCCTTTTCTGCTTTTTGACGCAGGGCTTTGATTTTCAATTCCCCAATTTTATAGGACAGTGCCTGTCCGGGCCAAGAAATGTAACGATCGACTTCAGTATTGACTTCATGCAGCGATAAAGCAGTGTTTTTTGCCATAAAATCTACGGCTTCTTCTCTCGACCAACCAAAAGCATGGATCCCGGTATCGACCACCAAACGGCAAGCACGCCACATGGCATAGGTGAGCTGGCCAAAGCGTTCATAGGGGGTGGTGTAAATCCCCATTTCATCGGCTAATTCTTCGGTGTATAAACCCCAGCCCTCCCCATAGGCCGAGAGGTATAAGTTGCGACGGAATTGAGGAATGCGATCGGGCAGCTCGGCATTCAAAGCCATTTGTAAATGATGCCCTGGAACCGCTTCATGCGCCGATAAGGCGGGAAGAACATATAACGGGCGGCTGGGTAAATTATAGGTATTCACCCAATAATAACCGGGGCGCGTACTGCCAATAGAAGTAGGGATATACCGCCCACCGGTGTACTTGGGGGCGATGGCATCGGGTACTGGTGCAACCCCATAGGGTGTTCGAGGTAAGGTTTTAAAAAAGCGTGGTAGTTGTTCGTCTAAACGTTTGGAAATCGCTCGGGCCTTCATCAACAGTTCTTCCGGACTTTTGGCATAAAACTGCGGGTCGGTCCTTAAAAAAGTCAAAAAATCGGGGAAGCTTCCTTCAAAACCAACTTCTTTGATGATCTCTTCCATGGCAGCGCGAATCTTCGCCACTTCTTCTTTCCCAATTTGATGAATTTCCTCTGCCGTTAAAGGCAAGGTAGTATAATAGGCAATGCGGTTTTGATAATATTCTGCACCATTTGGACTGGCGCTAACCCCAATTGCTCGTTTTGTTTTTGGATAGTATTCCGTCTCAAAAAAGGCCTTTATTTTTTCGAAAGAAGGAATCACCTTTTCCTGCACCAAAGTCCGCGCTTGTAGTTGCAAACGCTCTCTTTTTTCTTGCTCAATGGACGCTGGGAGTGCATTAAAAGGTTGATAGTAAAAATGATCCTCCACCGGAGTATCAATGTGCTGCTCGTAGGTAGAGGCATAGCCGTCAAAAATGACCAAAGGTTGTGCATTTCCTGCAGCGAGTCCTTTACGCAATAACGCAACGTGCTGACTCACATACAATGGAATAGCCTCCAAAAGGGCTAAGTAGTCTTCTGCTTCTTCGACCGTAGAAATGGCTTTAACGCGATAAACCAGATTATTGTGGAAACCCGCATCGGAGAGGATGGGGTTCCAATGGGTTTTGAACTTAAAATCTTCCAAGAGATGATGCAATTCAAAATCGAGCAGCGCATAGGAAATTTGATCGGTTCGTTCAAAAGCAGTAGTATCGATTTTAGCCAACTGCTCGCGAAGTTGCGTCCAAAATTCGGCAGAGCGTTCAAAGCGTTCTTCACTGTAGTCGCCTAACGGAAATGCTTCCTCGTCGTAGGCTTCAAAGCTTTCATAGCTTTCGATCAGTTTTGTTAAGGCTTGCAATTCCGCATCGGTAGAAGTACAACCAAGGAGAAGGAAAAGCAATGAAATGAGGGTGAATTTTTTCATCTTAAGGCGAGATTAATGTTCCATTGATCCGTTGTGGAATACCCCAAGGATTACTGTCTTGCAAGGGCAGCGGCAATAATTCACTTGGGCAGTCTTGATAGCTCACTGGGCGCAACCAGCGGTAAATCGCATCGGTGCCCACAGCGGTAAAACGACCATCGGTCGAAGCTGGAAAGGGTCCGCCATGGGTCATGGTTTGCGTTACTGCAACCCCAGTAGGAACCCCTTCAAACAAGATTCTTCCCGCTTTTTGCTGTGCCAGTGGCAGTATACTTTTCATCTCGGGGAGATCTTCTTCTTCTCCAAGCAAAGTAATGGTGAGTTGCCCGTCAATGCTTTCGAGTATTTCCTCAACTTGTGCACTGTTTTCACAACGAACCAAGAGAGAATAAGGTCCAAAAACTTCTTCTTTCAAGACCTCGCTTTCTACAAACTCCTTGGCCGTTGTAACGCCCAAAAATGCTTCTTCCCCTTCGCACTTATTTAAGCTTTTATCAAGAAGCTGTAGTTGATCTTTAAATCGTGTTAAAATAGAAAGGTGAACCATAGGGTGAGCTTCTTTTTCCATGAGATAGTTAGAAAGCGCTGCTTCAAAAGCATCGAGTGTGTTGGTGTCTCCAACAGCAATCAACAGTCCAGGGTTGGTACAAAACTGTCCTCCACCTAGGGTAATGGAATCGCCTAATTGCTGCACCAAATCGGACTTTTTGAGAGCAGATGGATACAAGATCATGGGGTTTATACTCCCCATTTCAGCAAAGACAGGAATGGGATTCACTCGCTCTTGTGCTAAGTCATAAAGTGCTCTCCCCCCTTTGTAACTTCCCGTAAAACCGACCCCTTTTAACAAGTGGTGTTTAACTAGAAGTTGTCCCAGTAGATGTTCATCACTTTGAAGGTGAGAAAATACACCTTTTGGAAGCTGGGTTTCCTCTACTGCCGCTTGAATAGCTTGGGCAACAAGTACGCTGGTAAGCGGATGAAAGGGATGCGCTTTTACGATCACAGGGCAACCAGCGGCAAAGGCCGAGATGGTATCTCCTCCTGCGGTAGAAAAAGCCAAGGGAAAGTTACTGGCTCCAAAAACCGCGATGGGGCCTATAGGATGAAGCATTTTTCGAAGTGCGGCACCCTCGGTAGGTCGATCGATAGCGGCTTGTAGGAATTCTCCCCTTTCTAAAAGGTGGATAAAACTTTGAATTTGCCCTTGTGTTCGACCAAATTCCCCTTCTGCCCTTCCCAGCGGGAGACTCGATTCCTCTTGATAGGCAATTAAAATTTCTTCTCTTTTTGAAGTTAACTGTTTGTTGATGGCTGCAAGAAACTCCTGACGTTTTTTCAAGCTCGTTTGGCTGTACTCGACAAAAGCAGTA
>WTJP01000083.1:0-17882 GCA_011526275.1 Candidatus Arcticimaribacter sp.
AAATGAGCGATGAAGAGGTTCGTCCCATCATCCGTCGTAAAATTGACGAATCCATCATTTCTGCTTTTGAAGTATTGCGTAAGCGTATTGATAAATTTGGAGTAACACAACCCAACATTCAACGTTTGGGAACTTCTGGACGTATCCTTGTTGAATTGCCCGGAGCGAAAGATGTTGAGCGTGTTAAAAACCTCTTGCAGAGTACTGCCCAGTTGGAGTTTTGGGAAACCTACAAGAACGAGCAGTTCTTCGCTTTCTTAAACCAAGCCAACGAAGTAGTGAAAGAAATCGAAGCTTCTTCGGCTGTTGCAGAAGAAGAAAAATCTTCAGATTCTGCCATCGACGATTTATTGGCCGATGTAGAAGCACAAGATTCAATCACTCCATCTGCTGCAAATCCCATTTTAGATTTAGTACGTGGATATGGTTACCAAGGCGGTCCTATTTTAGCGCAGTTTGCGAAAAAGGACATGGATAAGGTAAAAGGATATCTCGACCTTCCAGAGGTGAGAAAATTATTGCCTTCTACTTTGCGTTATGTGAATTTTGCTTGGGGGAAACCCAATCCAAATGCCGATATCGTTGACCTATACGTAATCAAATCTAACCGCGATGGTGTTGCACCATTGAGTGGAGGGGTTATCGTAGATGCGGTACAAACATACAGCCAAATCGGTCAGCCTGCTGTTTCCATGCAAATGGACGGAAAAGGAGCCCGTATTTGGGAAAACATGACAGGGAAAGCCTTTAAAGAAGGAAGCAATATCGCCATCGTTTTAGACGATGTTGTTTATTCTGCTCCTGGTGTAAATAACGGAGCTATTGCCGGTGGGCGTTCTGAAATTACAGGAACCTTTACCCTCAACGAAGCCATTGACTTGGCTAACGTACTCCGTGCAGGGAAATTACCTGCTTCTGCTGAAATTATTCAATCTGAAATCGTAGGACCATCTTTAGGGAAAGAGGCCATTCAAAGTGGAATCTATTCTTTCCTCATCGCCTTACTCATTGTATTGGCTTGGATGATTTTCTACTATGGTTCTTCAGGATTGTATGCCGATATCGCTTTGGCATTGAACATCTTATTGATCTTCGGAATTTTAGCCGGTTTAGGTGCAGTATTAACCCTTCCTGGTATTGCGGGGATTGTCTTGACCATTGGTATTTCGGTGGATGCGAACGTACTTATCTTTGAGCGTATTCGCGAAGAGCTACGCAAAGGGAAAGGACCTCAAAAAGCCGTAAACGATGGATTCAACAACGCCTTGTCTTCCATCCTAGATGCGAATATCACAACAGGTTTAACTGCCTTAATTCTCTTTGTTTTCGGAACAGGACCAATTAAAGGATTCGCCACTACCTTATTGATTGGTATTGGAACTTCTTTATTCACTGCTATCTTCATCACGCGTTTGTTTGTCGATGGTCGTTTATTCAACGGGAAAAAAGTGAGTTTCTCCACCAAAGCAACAGAAGGCTTATTATCGAACCTTTCATTTGCTTTCTTAGGTAAGCGTAAAGTAGCCTACATGGTTTCTGGTGGTTTAATCTTAGTAAGTCTTGCTTCTTTAACAGTTAATGGACTCAACCAAGGGGTTGATTTTGTGGGTGGACGTTCCTACACGGTTCGTTTCGATCAAATCATGAACCCATCGGAAGTAGAGAAAGGACTTGTTGATGCTTTTGGAAGTGCTGAGGTGAAAACCTTTGGTGAAGACAACCAATTGAAAATCACAACCAAATATAAAATTGAAGAAGAAGGTTCTGAAATAGATCAAGAAATCTACAACAAGCTTTACGCTTCGCTACAAAACTACTTGCCTGATGGCTACACCTTTGATCAATTCATCAATGGGGCTGAAGACAAAACCGTAGGGATTATGTCGTCGATCAAGGTTGGACCAACCATCGCCGATGATATTAAGAACAACTCTTACCTCGCCGTAATTGGTTCGTTGATTGTTGTTTTCCTTTATATCTTACTTCGCTTTAGAAAGTGGCAATTCTCTCTTGGAGCAGTAGCTGCTGTTTTCCACGATGTCTTGATTGTTCTTGGAATATTCTCTTTGACCTACAGCATTATGCCGTTCAACATGGAGATCAACCAAGCCTTTATCGCGGCTATTCTAACGGTAATTGGATACTCCTTAAATGATACCGTGGTAGTGTTTGACCGTATTCGTGAATACACCAACGATCACCCCAAGTGGAAATTAGGAGAAACAGTTGACGGTGCCTTGAACTCTACATTGAGTCGTACCCTCAACACCTCTTTAACTACTTTATTGGTATTATTGGCCATCTTTATCTTCGGGGGCGAGTCTATCCGTGGATTCATGTTCGCCTTGATTGTAGGGGTATTGGTAGGAACCTATTCTTCTGTATTCATCGCAACACCAGTGATGTTCGATACACAGAAAAAAGAAGGGGAAGAGAAATAAACTTCCTCCCTTTATCATAAAATAAAATCCCGGTAGCACCGGGATTTTTTTATGTCTTAAATCAAATAAAACTTAGGCTTTGTTTGCCAAGTAATTTTGGATATGCGCCAAATGGTGTTGGGAATGCCAGGCGTAAAAGTAAACCACTTCGGCTAGGGGGAAATTGGCTTCCCGCTCGGGGTGGTCATATGCACGCTTAAAATCCTCTTCCGTCAATTGTTCAAAGAAATAGGCCCAGCGTTGATGAACTCCGGTTAAAATGAGTACGCTTGCCTCGATTGTAACGCCTGTAGCGTCGGGGGCTTTTTCAGCCCAGTCTCCCTCGGCATAACCCTTAATGGTTGGGGTGTCTTCCAAATAGGCGTATTTGCATCGCATATAGGAGTGCATATGCGAGTCGGCAATATGGTGCACCAATTGTTGGATGGTCCAGCCCCCAGGGCGGTACGGCTGTTTTACATCCTCCTCCGTACACTTGGTTAGGGTTGCTTTTAAGTCTGCAGGAAATTGTTTGATGACCGCAATAGCGGTTTTTATTTCCTCAGCGGTAAAGTCGTCTTTGGGCACATACTGCCCGATGGGATATTGCCATTCGGCTAGAGAACGCTCCATTTTAGGCGGTTTTAATTTCCTTGGTACGGAACATCACAATGAGTCCAGCGAGAATTAAAGGGAGGCTTAACCACTGTCCTGTAGATAAGGCGGGGAGAAAAGTCTCGAAACCACCTTGGCTTTCTTTTACAAATTCCACCAAGAAGCGAATACTGAAGAGGATGGACATGAATACGCCTACCAGAAAACCGTCTTGACGGTTGAGTCCTTGACGGTACAAGTAGCGTAAAAAGAAGAATAAAATAAAATAAGCAATGGCTTCATACAATTGCGCTGGGTGACGCGGGAGCATTTCCCCGCGGTTGACAAAAACAACCCCAAAGTTATTCCCGGTATAATTTCCTACGATTTCTGAATTGAAGAAGTTACCTATACGCACAAATCCTGCCCCAAGGGTAGTGGGTATGATGAGTCGGTCGAGGATCCACGCCAAGGGTTTATAGCTATTAAAGCGTTGATAGATAATGATACCCAATAAAATACCGATGGCCGCTCCATGACTAGCTAAACCACGGAAACCAACAAAAGCATAACCCCCGTCGGCTTTCGATGCTATGGGGAGTAATACTTCTAGCAAATGATTTTGATAGTAGGCCCAGTCGTAGAATAAAACATGGCCTAAACGCGCGCCAAGCAGCGTAGAAATTACAATGTAAAAGAGCATGGATTCTAGTGTTTCAATAGAAACCTTCTCTTTTTGGTACATCCCTTTCATGATGTTGTAGCCCAGACTAAAGGCGATTACAAACATCAAGCTGTAGTAGTGAATACCAAAGCTTCCCAATTTAAAGAGTGTGGTGCTGGGTTCCCAGTGTAGTTTCAGTAGAATCATGTGTTTGGTTTGTTATAAAAGTATCGAAAAAAAATGAGAAAGCGTCCACTAGGGCACAGGATCATAACCGCCTTTGGCCCAAGGATGACAGCGTGCAATTCGACGGATGGTCAACCAACTTCCTTTGATTAGGCCGTGCTTTTTTAAGGCTTCAATCCCATAGTGAGAACAAGTGGGGCTGTAGCGACAGCTTGGCGGAAGGAGGGGGGAAATACCCACTTGGTAGCCGCGAATCAAATAGATCAATACGGTTTTAAGTGGATTTCTCATGGATGAAATTAAAGACTAAAGGTGGTGCCTTCTTTCCCGTCTTTCAGTTGAACTCCCAAGGCAATTAATTCATCGCGAATACGGTCGGAAGTAGCAAAGTCTTTGTTGTCTCTCGCTTGCTTTCGAATCTCGATAAGCATGTTGACGGTTCCCTCTAAGGCATTGGTCACCTTTTCATCTGACTCTGCCGCACCAATTTCGAGTCCGAGGACGTCCTGTGTAAAGGCAATCATTTTTTGGCGTAAAGCGTTGAGGTCTTCTTTTGAGATCTGCGCTTTTTTATGGTGCACTGCATTGATGAACTTCACCGCGTCGAACAATTGCGCAATGAGTAGCGGACTGTTAAAGTCATCGTTCATTGCTTGGTAACATTTTGCTTCCCAAGCACTGAGGTCAAAACCTTCGGTTTTCGCACTGGATTCCAGTTGCTCTAAGTGCGCCATTCCTTCGGAAAGGCGTTGGAATCCTTTTTCAGAGGCCAACAAAGCATCTTCACTTAAATCTACTATACTGCGGTAATGCGCTTGTAAAAGAAAGAAGCGGGTAACGGCCGGCGAAAAGGCCTTAGAAAAAATGCTGTTTTCTCCGCTAAACATCTCTTCCGGTAAAATGTTGTTTCCGGTAGATTTGGCCATTTTCTTCCCGTTTAAGGTCAACATGTTAGCATGCAACCAATAGTTTACAGGCGACTTGTGATTAATGGCTTCTGCTTGTGCAATCTCACATTCGTGGTGTGGGAATTTTAAGTCCATTCCACCCCCGTGAATATCGAATTGCTCCCCAAGGTATTTGGTACTCATGGCAGTACACTCGAGGTGCCAGCCGGGAAATCCATCGCTCCAGGGTGCGGGCCAACGCATAATGTGCTGTGGCTCGGCCTTCTTCCACAAGGCGAAATCTTGAGGGTTGCGTTTGTCGCTTTGCCCGTCGAGGGTACGGGTATTGTGAATAAGGTCCTCAATGTTTCGACCACTCAATTTCCCGTATTTGTGGTCTTCATTGAATTTGATTACATCGAAATAAACGGAACCATTGACCTCATAAGCATAGCCTGCTTCGAGAATTCCTTTGATGATTTCAATCTGCTCAATGATGTGTCCCGTAGCTGTAGGCTCGATACTAGGTGGGAGATTATTCAGCTTCTCTAGGGTTTGATGAAAATCAACCGTATAGCGCTGCACCACTTCCATGGGCTCGATTTGTTCTATCCGCGCTTTTTTGGCAATGCGATCTTCCCCTTCATCGGCATCGTTTTCCAAGTGCCCAGCATCGGTAATATTACGTACATAGCGCACTTTGTAGCCCAAATGCTTTAGGTAGCGGTAAATGAGATCAAACGAAATAAAGGTGCGGCAATTCCCCAAATGCACATTGCTGTAAACCGTGGGTCCACACACATACATCCCTACATAGTTTTCGGTAATGGGGGTAAATACTTCTTTCTTTCCGCTAAGGGAATTATAAACTGAAAGGGAGGACATTAAAATTCGGTTTCTATTTTGATGTAATCTAGGAACTCTTGTTTCTTGTTTTGGTCTTGAAAAATCCCGCCAAATTCTGCCGTAACTGTGCTGCTGGTAATGTCGCTAATTCCACGTGCGTTAACACAAAGGTGTTTGGCGTCAATTACACAGGCTACGTCTTTGGTATTGAGTACTTTTTGCAGCTCTTCTACGATTTGTAGGGTAAGGCGTTCTTGCACCTGCGGACGCTGAGCGTAGTATTGAACAATGCGGTTCATTTTGGAGAGACCAACCACCGTTCCGTTGGAGACATAGGCAACATGGGCTTTCCCAACGATGGGCAATAAATGATGTTCGCAAGTAGAGTAGAGGGTGATGTTTTTTTCCACCAGCATTTCCCCATACTTATATTTGTTATCGAAGGTAGAGGCCTTGGGTTTGTTGTTGGGGTGAAGCCCGCTAAAGATTTCATTGACAAACATCTTGGCCACTCGTTTTGGTGTGCCTTTTAGGCTGTCGTCGGTTAAATCCATTCCCAAGGTGTGAAGAATTTCCCCCACTTTTTCTTGAATGACTTCAATTTTTTCAGCATCGCTTAAATCAAAAGCGTCATCGCGCAATGGGGTTTGAGCACTTCCACTCACGTGGTCGTCACCGTAAACATCGTCTTCTTGAAGGGGTAATTTTTCGATTTTCATAGGTAAAAATGTCTTGCAAAGATAACGAAAACCAAACGAAAACAGAAGTTTAGTGCAATTCGATTACAGCTTAAAGCGGTAGGTGAAAACCAAGTTAAAATCGTCGCGATTCAGTCCGATGCGATCGGTTAAACCATTGGCGAATAGCATTTGGCTGTCGGTAGCACTGCGCAGTTGTAGCGCGACATCGAGGTTGCTGGGGCCAAAATTGAAGCCCGCCCCGCCGCTTATGATTTCTAACGAATTGTCCACGAATAATTTAGTTGCACTTTGGGTCCAATAACCAGCGCGTAAGCTAAAGAATGGATTTAAGCGGTATTCTGCGCCCAATTGCAGCTGTTGACTGGCTTGAAAATCGCCCTCAATTTGCTGGTTTAAAGAACGGAAAAGGACATCATCTTTAGGTGTGAACTGTGCTGCACTGAAGTCACGCAAGCTATAGTCCAAGCTGATGATCCCTTTGTCTTTGTAGATATAGGCCAAACTTCCTCGCACACTACCAGCGCTGTTGAATTGATATTCCGGGAAAAAGGTTTCTGAACCGTCTTCAGCAGGATCCAGCTCAAGGGTAAACGCTCCATTTTCGTCGACTGCCTCTGTCACCAAACTTTGGCGAATGCGGTCAGAAAGGCGATAGTAGGTAGGACTTTCAAAACTTAAGCCCAAACGAAACTGTGGATTGAGTTTGTAAATCGCACCCAACTGAAAGGAGTTCCCCCTGCCTACAGTAATCAATTCGTTTCTAAAGTTTAAATCGCGAATTCCCGACGCACTGCTGTAATTGGACTCGCTAAAATCGACCAATTCAGAATATTCAATATTGAAGTGATTGATGTTGAAGCCGAGGTAGAATTTATCTTGGAATACCCCACTAATGTTGATGGTGTAGCGTTTGGACTGCCCAAGACTGCTGTGAACGTATTCATGAAAATAACCTTGAGTCCCAGCTTCTGTATTGCTGCGATAATCGCGAATAGTATCGTCGGTAGGATCATCAGAGCCTTCCAACGGTATGGGGTTTATAACAAAACCTTCATACCCAAAAAGCGCTTGCTGTGCTGGAAATCCAAGATCAGGGTCTCCTCCAATATTGCGATAGGCTTCGTTGAAGTTTTCATCGTTGATCTGTGAGATATTGACCAATTCTTTCCCTTGGGCAAAAGACAAGAAGTATTGATCGATTCCTCTGATGGAATTGTACCCTTGGGCGGAAAAACTGTTGTCGTAGTTGACCGATTTATTGTAATTAAAGCCAACACTGATTTTTGACCAACCTCCTCCGCTTTCATCATTCAATACAAACACAGCACCTAAGTGGCCAATGGCTAAATCATTGGCTTGCTCTTTTGCGGTAGTGTTAAAGTAGGTCGCTTCATTGCTGCTGCTCACAAAATTAAAGCTACCGCCAATCTCATTAAATGCAAAAACTGAAGAGCCTGCAGGGTTGATATCGAAGGCAGAGAAATCGCCTCCAACTGCTCCAAAAGCACCGCCCATAGCGGTGTAGCGCGCGCTTCCTTCAAGGCCATTTTGACTGTAGCGGTGGGCGTCTTGGAGGGATTGTGCGTTGATTTGGACACAAAAGGAGAGTAAGAGAAAAAAGAAACTTTTTTTCATGGTGTTAAGGCTTGTATGTTAGGTGTAACTATTGTCTTCTTCCGCCAGCACTTCGACCACTAGAAGAACCTCCGCTACTCGAGCGTCCTCCACCCGAGGATACTCGGGCAGGTGCACTGTAGGATCGGGAGGGGGAACTACTGTAATTGCTTCGACTACTTCTGCTGGAAGAACGCGAGCTAGTGTTGTTCGATTCATTGGAATAGGAACGACGAGAACTGGGCGCTCCTTTCTCCTGTCCACTAGAATAGTTCGTGCTGTTAGTGTTGTTTCGCATGCTTCCGCTAGGGTTTTGTCGACTGTATTCCCGCGCTCTTTGTGTATCGTTGATCACTTGAATGTTGTAGCCGCGATTTTGCAAGCTGCGAATTACTTGATCGATTTGCGAACGGTTTTGGGCTTCATTAGCCGTTTGTTGCCGTCTCGAACGGGCATCGTTTTCGTTGTTGTTTTGACGATTGCGCACACTGGCCGTTCTTCCACGTTCAACCAAATTTGGTACTTCTACCACTTCATCGGGACTAAGGGAAGAACGTCGGTTGCTATTCGTACTGGGCGTAGCATTATTGCGTGTACTGGCCGAACGGTTGGTCGCGACTGTGCTGCGTTGGCCGCCACTGCTTGCTTGTCCGCGATAGCTGGAACTGTAGACCCTGCGGTTGTTGCGCACCGCATTGCGTTGATTGCGACGATCAAATCGATTCCAATAACGGTTGTTCAACGCATAGCCATTCCAATACCCTCCTCCGTAAAAATAGGGGTTGCCATAGTAGAAGGCATTCCCAAAGTAAGGATCAAAAGGGGAGAAAAACGGATAGTTGTAGCCCCAGCCCCAACGGTTCCATCGATTCCAACGGTTGAAACGCCATGGGTTATTAAAGCCCCAAGCGAAATTATTCCAAGCATAAGGATTGTAGTAACCAAAATTCCAGTTACCGAATCCCCATCCAGCTCCATAAAATGGGGGTGGGTTGTTTTGAATAACGATTTGAGTGGTCTTATTTCCGCCTCCCCAATTCGGGTTGCTTTGGTAGTTTTTTAGGTTGCCTTGATTTAAGGAATCCACATTTGTTAAAACAACAGTGTCATTGTTATCGTTCCAATTGTATTGCTTTGCTTTTTCGTCGAAATATTGACTGTAAGCATTTGTTTGGGCTTGCGGTTTATTTCTTCGCACCACAATCACATTGTCGCTGCTGTAGATACCATCGCTATAGTAGGAAGCACTTTGGTAGCTTCCACAAGCAGTAAACAAAAATCCAGCAAGCATAGATAAACGCAAGGAAGGTTGTAAAAGTGTAGAAATCCGCATAACTCTTTTCTTTTTTTGTTCTAAGCGGGGGAATTTAACTAGTTTTGCCCCTGCAAACAGTTTATACACTAAGATAGACAAAATCTGTGCCAAAACCATGTCAAAGAAATTAACAAAACGCGAAGTAGACTACTCCAAATGGTATAACGAACTGGTGGTCAAAGCCGATTTGGCTGAAAATTCAGCCGTACGCGGTTGTATGATTATCAAGCCCTATGGCTTTGCTATTTGGGAAAAGATGAAAGAGGAGTTGGATAAAAAATTCAAAGCCACCGGCCACCAAAATGCCTATTTCCCGCTTTTTGTTCCCAAGAGTCTCTTTGAAGCAGAAGAAAAAAATGCCGAAGGTTTTGCCAAAGAGTGTGCTGTGGTAACGCATTATCGCTTAAAAAATAACCCAGATCAAGCTGGGAAACTCATGGTAGATCCAGAGGCGAAACTCGAAGAAGAACTCGTTGTTCGTCCAACCAGTGAAGCCATCATTTGGAATACCTATAAAAACTGGATTCAATCCTATCGCGATCTACCTATTTTAATTAACCAATGGGCCAATGTGGTGCGTTGGGAGATGCGCACCCGTTTGTTTTTACGCACCGCAGAGTTTTTGTGGCAAGAAGGACACACGGCGCATGCCACCAAGCAAGAGGCGCTAGATGAAACCTTATTAATAAATAACCTTTACGCTGATTTTGTAGAGAACTTTATGGCGATTCCCGTCATTAAAGGTTTTAAAACAGAAAGCGAGCGTTTTGCAGGAGCCGAAGATACCCATTGTATAGAGGCGCTTATGCAAGATGGAAAGGCCTTACAAGCGGGAACATCTCACTTTTTAGGGCAAAACTTTGCCAAAGCATTCGATGTTAAGTTTGCTACTTCGGGTGGAGGATTAGATCATGTTTGGGCCACCTCATGGGGGGTTTCTACCCGTTTAATGGGTGCTTTAATTATGACCCACAGTGACGACAACGGATTGGTGTTACCGCCTAATCTTGCTCCCATACAAGTCGTTATTGTTCCCATCTACAAAGGAAAAGAGCAATTGGATGAAATTGCAGCGGTGGCCAACACCATCAAGGCAAATCTTGAAGCGCAAGGTGTATCCGTGAAGTTTGACGATAGAGATAATGTAAAGCCCGGCTTTAAGTTCAACGATTATGAATTGAAAGGAGTGCCTTTACGCATTGCCATTGGTCCTAAAGACTTGGAAAAACAACAAGTGGAATTGGCCCGTCGCGATACCCTAGAGAAAAGCTTTGTCCCCCAAGATCAACTGGCTCAATTGATCCCTTCTTTGTTAGAAGAAATGCAGGCGGGACTTTTCAATAAAGCCCTTCAATTTAGAGACGAGCACATTACTGAAGTCAACAGTTTTGAGGAGTTTAAGGAAGTCTTAGAAAACAAAGGTGGATTTATCGCTGCGCATTGGGATGGAACAGCCGCAACAGAAGAAGCCATCAAACAAGCGACTAAAGCGACCATTCGTTGTATTCCTTATGGGGCGAAAGAAGAGGAGGGAAGCTGCGTTTACAGCGGAGAAAAGTCCAGTAAACGCGTCCTTTTTGCTAAGGCATACTAGTGTAAATACCTAGTAAATAAGTTGAATGAAATTTTTTAAAATTTTTCTTTAAAAATGCATTGCAGAATCAATGGAGAAGTCTTAGATTTGCAATCGAAAAATTATGGCCCGTTCGTCTATCGGTTAGGACGCCAGGTTTTCATCCTGGAAAGAGGGGTTCGATTCCCCTACGGGCTACTAAATAAAATTAGATGGCAAATCATAAATCTGCATTAAAGAGAATCCGTTCGAACGACAAAAAACGTCTTCGCAACCGCTTTCAACACAAAACCACTCGTAACGCTATGCGTCGTTTACGCGAGTTGACAGACAAGAAAGAGGCTAGCGCACAGCTACCTTCAGTTATCTCTATGCTAGATAAATTGGCGAAGAAAAACATCATTCACGCCAACAAAGCAGCTAACCTTAAGTCAAAATTGACACGTCACGTAGCTGCCCTTTAAGCAAAACATTTTAGACAAAAAAAGCGTTCGGTATTCGAACGCTTTTTTTTTGCTTTATCTCCATGCTCCTTAAGAGTTCATGGAGATTAAAAATTCTTCGTTGTTTACTGTTTTCTTGAAACGATCGTTGATGAATTCCATGGCTTCCACGGGGTTCATGTCGGCTAAGTATTTGCGCATAATCCACATGCGTTGTACCGTATTGTCGTCCAACAAGATGTCATCGCGACGTGTGCTAGAAGAAATCAAATCGATCGCAGGGAAGATACGTCGGTTCGAGATTTTTCGATCCAACTGCAATTCCATGTTTCCTGTTCCTTTAAATTCTTCAAAGATAACTTCGTCCATTTTTGAGCCTGTCTCGGTCAAAGCAGTCGCAATAATGGAGAGCGATCCTCCATTTTCAATATTACGCGCTGCTCCAAAGAAACGCTTGGGTTTGTGGAGTGCGTTGGCGTCCACCCCACCACTCAAAATCTTTCCTGAAGCGGGTTGTACGGTGTTGTACGCACGCGCTAGACGGGTAATGGAATCGAGCAAGATAACGACATCGTGCCCACATTCGACCAAACGCTTTGCTTTTTCCAAGACAATGTTGGCCACTTTCACATGACGATCGGCAGGCTCATCGAAGGTAGAGGCGACCACCTCTCCTTTAACGTTGCGCTGCATATCGGTTACCTCTTCCGGACGCTCGTCAATCAACAATATAATTTGATATACTTCTGGATGGTTAGCCGCAATAGCGTTCGCTACATCTTTCAACAGCATGGTTTTCCCTGTTTTTGGTTGGGAAACAATCATCCCGCGTTGTCCTTTTCCAATAGGGGAAAATAAATCGATGATACGGGTAGAGATGGTACTTTGTTTCTCGGCCAATTTGAATTTCTCTTGCGGGAAGAGGGGAGTAAGGTGCTCAAATGCCACGCGATCGCGTACCACTTTAGGATCCTGTCCATTAATTCGATTCACCTTGATTAAAGGGAAGTATTTTTCACCTTCCTTGGGTGGACGCACTGTACCGAGTACGGTATCTCCGGTCTTTAATCCAAATAAGCGAATTTGTGATTGAGAAACATACACATCATCAGGAGACGAAAGGTAGTGATAGTCAGAAGAACGAAGGAAACCATAGCCCTCTGGCATGATTTCTAAAACCCCTTCTGTATCGATGATACCATCAAATTCATAATCGGGCTCGCGGTAGCGGTTGCGGTTGTCTTTGTTGTGGTTAACCTCCTGTTTGTTGTGACGGTTATTTTTGTGCTTGTGCTTTTGATTGTGCTGATGCTGGTGTTGCTTGTGCTGCGGACGTTCTTTTGGTTGCTCAGCAGTGGACGCAGCTTCAGCTTTAACCTCTTCCTTCTCTTTTTTTTCCTCTTTTACCTTGGCGACCCGCTCTCTTTTTTCTGGGCGTTTCTTTTTGGGGGCTTCTTCTTGGGCTGGTTTCTCCTCTTCTTGTGGGTTGGCAGAAACGTAGTCAATGATTTGGTAGATGAGATCTTGTTTTTTGAGACCTGTGGTGCGCTTAAGCCCCACTTTTTTTGCGATTTCTTGTAAATCGGCTAATTTCTTTTCCTTTAGCGTTGAAATTTCGTACATGTGATGTTGTAAAACTCAGAAGAGTGTTTGAGTAATTTTTTTTTGAAAACGGCAGGCTGAAGTGTTCCCTGCTGTACAATATTACAAAAAAAACCTGTCCAAACTCGAAAAACGATTAATTTTGAAAAAAAAAGATGATACAACGCCTACAAACGCTTTTCCTCCTTCTTTTTTGCGGGATTAACGCAGCGAATTATTTCCTTTTTCCTGTGGAATACCCGCTGTTGAACAGCACTTTTGAAACAGAAGCTGCCTTGTTGGTAAAGCTTCCATTGGTTTTTGCTCTTATTCTATTTATCAATGTTTTTTTATATAAACATCGCAACCGACAACTGTTGATCAATCGCGTTGTTTGGGTAGTATTTACCCTTTTTTGGGGTAGTGTGGTGTATTTAATCGTGCAACAAGGAAAGGAGTTTTCTCCCTATCTGGCCGACTTAGGGCTTGCCTTTGTAGGGGAAGTAGCTTTACTCATGGCCAATCGTTATATCGCTAAAGACGAGGCATTAATTCGTTCCTTGGACCGTTTGCGCTAGCGCTTTTCCGCGTTTCCCCAATTCGATGACCTCCATGTTTTGGAGTTTTCCTTCGGCCACTTCAAAGCGAAGCATGGTGCGCATTTGATGAAATCCCTGTACCCCTGCAGCACCTGGGTTAAGGTGTAAAAGCGACCGGCTTTTTACTTGCATCACCTTTAAGATATGAGAATGACCGCAAATAAAAACATTGGGGGGAGTTTGGTCTAAAAGTGCTCTTACCCTTGGGGTGTATTTCCCTGCGGGACCCCCGATGTGGGTCATAAAGAAGTTTACCCCTTCCAATGTAAAACAATTGTTTTCTGGGAATTGAACACGCGCGGCTGCTCCATCGATATTCCCATAGACTGCCCTTAATGGTTTAATTTTCGCTAAGGTGTCGGTGACCTTTAAATCGCCTATATCGCCGGCATGCCAAATCTCGTCGGCTGCTTCTGCATAAACCAACATACGCTCATCTACATGCCCATGGGTGTCGGAAAGCAAAAGAATTTTTTTCATTATCTTGTTACAACTCAAATGTTATTACCATGCAATATACGGCTAAAAAACCCTTCAATTCTGTTTTGATTCTTCACCCCGACGGACTACGCTATCGTTTTCAAGAGGACCATGTATTTAAAGACATTCGTTTTGCTCAAGTGACGAACGTTAAAGTGAAATCTGATCTATACCGTAAGTATTTTTCATTTCTACTCGCTCCATTCATGATTATTAGCCAGCTAGCCATAGGCTATTTAGAAGGCTTTCACTGGACGAATATATCCAATGCGCTGGTCTGGGTCGCTTTGTTGTGTTTCTATTTGGGAATGAAAAAAGTGTATTTTATTCATGTTATAAAAGGCCCACTAACGGCTGAGGTTTTTGCCACCCATAGTCGGAAAGAAGCCTATGCGATTAAAGCGGCTATTGAATCTCGTTGCTGAGAAGTTGGGAGGAGTAGTGACTTTCTAATATATTTGCGCAGTGCGCTATTTTCTCACATTTGCTTATAACGGTACCCCTTTTCACGGTTGGCAACGACAGCCCAACGCTTCTAGTGTACAACAAACCCTAGAAGAGGCGCTTAGCACTTTACTACGCCGAGAAATAGCCCTTACTGCTGCGGGTAGAACAGACACTGGGGTGCACGCCCAAAAAATGGTGGCGCACTTTGAAGCTGATCTTTCTGCCGAAAAGGAAGCAAATTTGGTGCATTTACTCAACCGTTATTTAGACGAAAACATCGCTATTCACGATTTGCTTCGGGTACAGCCAGACGCCCATGCGCGTTTCGATGCAACTGCACGGACCTATGAATACCATTTGGGGTATAGCAAACAACCCTTTAAGCAAGGATTGGTCTATGGGGTTCCCACTGCTTTGGATATAGATAAAATGAATGCCGCTGCTCAAATTTTACTCGAATATCAGGATTTTGAGGCCTTTGCCAAAAAGCATTCCGATGTAAAAACTTTTCTGTGCGATATCTCCTATGCGCGCTGGGAAAGCAAGGAACAAGGTGCTATCTTTACCATCACCGCTAACCGTTTTTTACGTAATATGGTGCGTGCCATAGTGGGTACTTTGTTGGAAGTGGGAAGAGGAAAAATTAGCGTAGAAGAAATGCATCAAATCATACAAAGTAAGGAAAGGGGAGAAGCGGGCTACTCGGTACCGGCTTGTGGTTTATACCTCACCGAAATTCATTATCCCGAGCGTATTTACACTCCATGAAGAAAGAAAAAGTAAGTTTATTTGACCGCGCTTTGTTTGGTAAAATCATGGCTTATGCCAAACCTTACCAAGGCTATTACTATCTGGTGATGGTCTCGGCCATTTTACTGTCGGCTTTCTCTACTTTAACACCTTATCTACTCAAAGTAGCCGTTGACGATTACATTACCCCTAGGTTGTATGAAGGCCTTTTGTTCTTTATACTCATCATGTTGGCTACCCTACTGTTGGAGGTTATTTTTCAATATGTCTTTGTGTATTTCGCCAACTGGTTGGGGCAAATGATTGTAAAAGATTTACGCGCCACTCTTTTCCAAAAGCTCATCCATTTTAAAATGGCTTATTTCGACACCTCTGCCGTGGGGCGTTTGGTGACACGTGCGGTAAACGATATTGAAACCATAGCCAGTATATTCAGTCAAGGGCTTTTTATGATTATCGCCGATTTCCTTAAAATGGGCTTGGTTATTTTTGTAATGCTCTATATGAATTGGGAATTGTCTTTGATTGTCTTTTCCGTACTCCCGGTCATTCTCTACGCCACTAGAGTATTCCAAAAGTCGATGAAAAAGGCCTTTGAAGAAGTGCGGAAAGAGATCGCTAACCTCAATACTTTTGTCCAAGAACGCATTAGCGGGATGAAGATTGTGCAACTCTTTGGACGCGAAGTAGCTGAACAAGCCACCTTTAACGCCATCAATGAACGCCACAAGAAGGCTTGGCTTAAAACAGTGTGGTTCAACTCTATATTCTTTCCGGTAGCAGAAATTTCAACTTCGGTCACCATTGGTTTATTGGTGTGGTATGGGGGTTTCAATACCCTAAACGGTGGGGCGATTTCACTGGGGACGCTCTTTTTGTTTATTCAGCTTTCACAAATGCTGTTTCGTCCTTTACGTCAAATCGCCGATAAGTTCAATACCCTACAAATGGGAATGGTAGCAGCCGAAAGGGTCTTCAATATCATCGCTACCGAGAGCAGTATAGAAGACCGTGGAAATATTCGTGTAACCCAAATGGAAGGAAAGATTCAGGTTGAGGACTTGCAATTTTCCTATTTACCGGGAGAGCCGGTGCTCAAGGGAATTTCTTTAGCGGTTAATCCTGGAGAAACGGTGGCCATCGTGGGCGCTACAGGAGCGGGTAAATCTACCTTAATTAACCTTATCACCCGTTTTTACGAATTCGAAAAAGGCGACATTAAAATTGATGGTACTTCTATACGGGACTATCCCTTAGCATCATTGCGCAATCAGGTGTCCTTGGTCATGCAAGATGTATTTTTGTTCGCCGATTCTATTTTGAATAATATTACCCTGTACAATGCTGCCCTTAGTAAAGAAGATGTAATTGAAGCGGCTAAAGCCATTGGAGTGCACAAGTTCATTGAATCTCTACCCGGAGGCTACGACTACAATGTTCAAGAGCGTGGGGTAATGCTATCGGCTGGGCAGCGCCAACTCATCGCTTTTTTACGTGCCTACATGGCTAAGCCCACTATTTTAGTCTTGGATGAAGCTACTTCTTCTGTCGATACTTTCTCAGAAGAATTGATCCAAAAGGCAACCGATCGAATTACCAAAGACAAAACATCCATCGTTATTGCGCACCGTTTGGCGACCATCAAAAAGGCCGATCGAATCATCGTAATGGATCAGGGGGAAATCATCGAAAGTGGTACCCATGCCGAGTTGTTGAAGAAAGAAAATGGTGCCTACCAGAAGTTGCACCAATTGCAATTCAGTCAGCAAGCGGTGGTTTAGAGGCGCAGGTCTTCTGAAAGCACTCGCTTTAATTTTTCAGCCGTTGCATATTTTTTGAATTGCCCGTCTTTGATGTAAATCATTTCGCCGCGTTGTTCTGAGATTACGACAACCAAGGCATCCGTTTTTTCTGCAATACCCAAAGCTGCACGGTGACGAAGTCCAAAACGGGTTGGGATAGAAGAGGATTCTGAAACAGGAAGCACTACGCGGGTAGCTGTAATGGTATTCCCTTTAATGATTACTGCCCCGTCGTGTAGGGGACTGTTTTTGTAGAAAATACTTTCGAGGATTTGTGGGCTTAAATCGATATTTGTCTCATCGCCCGTACTCTTTACAAAATCGAGGTTATTGCTGCGTTCCAACACAATGATAGCACCAGTTTTATCGGAAGCCATTTTTTCGCACGCATTGACAAATAAACCCAAGTCGAGCTGCACCAATTGTTCTTCCTCTTGGCTTAAGAAACTAAAATAGCGAAGAAAACTCTTTCGGGTGGTGTAGTTGGTCGAACCAAGCAAGAGCAAGAATTTTCGAATTTCTTGCTGAAAAACCACAATCAAGGCAAAGAAACCAACACTGATAAAGTTCCCTAGAATATTACTCAGCACATTCATGTTGAGCGTTACAGTGAGTTGGTAAACAAAATAAATGATAACAATCCCCAGAAAGATATTGATGGCCACCGTTCCACGCACCAATTTGTACATATAGAAGAGCAGTACAGCCACCAAAACAATGTCGAGCAAGTCAACAAAAGTAAAGTCTAAGAAGCTGAGGTTATTGTTCAAAGTGTGGTTTTGTATAAAAATAGAAAAAATCTAGTGGAGTTGTGCCAGCAGGCGAATACATTCTTTGGCTTCTTTTACATCGTGTACACGCAGCAGTTGTGCTTTTTTCATCAAAGCGACGGTATGAAGTACCGTGGTGCCATTCAAGGCTTCCTCGGCTGTGGTTTCGAGCACTTTGTAAATCATGGATTTCCTCGATACCCCTGCGAG
>WTJP01000083.1:17982-19996 GCA_011526275.1 Candidatus Arcticimaribacter sp.
ACGGGGATAAGGCGGCTGAGCTCTTCTTGCTCGCTCACATCATCGGCACCAGGTCGAGAACTGTAGGCACCTAGGTCGATAAAATCAGCACCATCGTGCAACATTTTCTCGCACTGATTCACCGCAGCATCCAATTGATTGTAATGTCCGCCATCGAAGAAAGAATCGGGGGTGAGGTTGAGCACGCCCAATACTTTGGGCTTGGAAAGGTCCACTAGGGTCCCGTTGCAATTCAGTGTCATAAGGCAGAGCAATAAATTTCGTCAGGTGAATTTGATAGACTTAAATAATTCTCCGAAATTTACGCAAAATAACCGTTGAATGATTCCTACCCTTACGCATTATGAACAAATAACTTCGAGCTGTCGTGCTTTGTTCGAAAAGAAAATGATGGATTATGGGGTAGCTTGGCGGATACTGCGTTTGCCTTCCTTGACCGATCAAATTTTTATCAAGGCACAACGGATTCGCAGTATTCAAAGTCTAGCAGAACAAAAAGTAGCGGAAGGTCAAGAAAGTGAATTCATCGGGATCATTAACTACTGTATCATGGCATTGATTCAGTTGGAAAAAGGAGTAGCCGACCAACCCGATCTTTCCCCCGAAGAAACCTTGGGGCTCTATGACAAACACTTGCAGCACACCAAAGAGTTGATGTTGGCCAAAAATCACGACTATGGAGAAGCATGGCGCGACATGCGGGTGAGCTCTTTAACCGATCTTATTTTACAAAAACTCCTACGCGTAAAACAAATTGAAGACAATCAAGGGAAAACCCTGGTTAGTGAGGGCTTAGATGCCAACTACCAAGACATGATCAACTATGCCGTTTTTGCCTTAATTCATTTGGACCAGTAGCAATGTGGTCATTAGCGTTGCAGAAAGGGAGTAGTGGACTGTTGACCTTAGTAGGTGTTGCAACGGTGGTTTTTTTTCTTTTCAATGTTTTGGGGGATCCAGCACAAATGATGCTCGATCAAAACGCTTCGGAAGCGCAACGCCAAAAAATCCAGCAGAAATACGGCTTTGATTTACCCCTTCACCAACAATACTTCTATTTTCTCAACGATATTTCGCCGCTGTCGATTCACAGCAATAAGCCCGATGCGCTAAATTATTTTAGCCCTGAAAAGTACAATGGGTATTCTTTTGCCCTAGGGGGTACTCGCCTTGCCTTAAAATGGCCCTATTTGCGCACTTCCTACCAACGTCAAGGAAAGAAAGTGAGTACCATTATTGAAGAAACCTTGCCAAACACCTTTATACTGGCACTTAGTTCCATTAGCCTAGCGGTCGTTTTGGGATTGCTTTTGGGGATATTGGCTGGCTATTATAAAGGCTCAACGCTCGACAGTTGTTTGGTCTTTTTTAGTACGCTGGGCATGAGCTTGCCTTCCTTCTTTAGCGCCATCCTTTTTTCTTGGATTTTCGGCCATGTTTTTAGCGATTTAACTGGGCTTAATATGACCGGGAGCCTTTATGAAATGGATGATTTTGGAGAGGCCCAACATTTACAACTTAAAAATTTGGTATTACCAGCCCTTGTACTGGGGATCCGTCCCATCGCGGTTATTGTTCAATTGGTGCGTTCAGGTATGATAGACGTGTTGCAGCAAGAATACATCAAAACCGCCTATGCCAAGGGGCTTAATGCGGTACAGGTGGTGTATCGCCATGCTTTAAAAAACACATTAAACCCTGTGATTACGGCTGTTTCTGGTTGGTTTGCTTCCATGCTGGCTGGGGCTGTTTTTGTTGAATATATCTTCGGTTGGCGCGGTTTAGGAAAAGAAATTGTCACTGCACTCAACACCCTGGATATACCCGTGGTGATGGGGGCTGTATTGGTTATCGCAAGTTTATTCGTACTCATCAATATCTTGGTTGATTTCCTGTATATTTACATCGATCCAAAAGCAAACCCATTTTAAATTAAACACATGAGAAAAAAGATTGTCGCAGGTAACTGGAAAATGAATAATAACAAGGCTGAAACTTCTGCCTTAATCGCTGA
>WTJP01000121.1 GCA_011526275.1 Candidatus Arcticimaribacter sp.
GCAGTAGCCTTAACGGATGTTTATGACCTTGCTTCGCTGACGAAAATCTTAGCGACCCTTCCTTTACTGATGCAAGAAGTTGACCGTGGTCACATGAGTTTTACCTCTACTTTGGGGGAGTTGTCCTCCCGATTTAAGTCCAGCAATAAGGCCGATTTGACCTTTAAGGAAGTCTTGTCGCACCAAGCTGGAATCGTTCCATGGATTCCCTTTTATAAATCCACCTTGCGGGAACGCGATGGAAAGCTATTGCGCAAGTACTACCGCGACCGCAAGTCGAAACGCTTTACGCTTCCCGTGGCACATCAACTCTATGGAAGGTCTTCATTAGCCGAAGAACAATACACTGCCCTTATCGAAAGTGACTTGTTGGAGAAAGGCTACCACTATTCTGACTTACCCCTTATTTTCTTCCAACATATTTTAGAAGAAAAGTACCAACAAGGGATAGATGTTTTAGCTCAAGAGCGCATTTTTGGTCCGCTAGGTTTAGAACGCACCTTCTACAATGCTGCACAGCAATTGCCCTTAAACGAAATAGTTCCCAGCGAAAAGGACGATTATTTCCGTCAACAAGAATTGCGCGGCTATGTACACGACATGACCACGGCGCTACAAGGCGGAGTTAGCGGGCATGCCGGACTTTTTTCCACAGCGAAAGAGGTAGCGACCATCATGCAACTCTATCTCCAAAAAGGAAGCTATGATGGAAAAAGCTACTTTAGCACGGCCACCTTCGATGCGTTCAACCAGTGTTACTACTGCCCGCAGGAAAACCGACGTGGCGTGGGGCTAGACAAACCCCAACTTTGGGGAGGCGGTATGGCTTTCGATGGAATTTCACCCGATAGTTTTGGCCATTCGGGCTTTACCGGTACCTATGCTTGGGCCGATCCTGAAACCGGAATCGTCTTTGTCTTTTTGTCCAACCGCACCCATCCCAGCATGGAGAATCGATTGCTCATTGACCACAGTATTCGCCCTAGAATGCTTAAATTAGTGCACGAGGCAGTGCTGTATTAAGCAGCCGTCTCCTCTCTTTAAGCTTAATTGCTTAAAGCATTTAAAAAGGAAAAAATGAAAATTGCTATTGTTTGTTATCCCACCTTTGGGGGAAGTGGTGTTGTGGCGACTGAACTCGGTTTAGCCCTTTCGGAACGCGGTCATGAGGTGCATTTTATTACCTATAAACAACCCGTTCGCTTGGAGGTTTTAAACAGCAGCCTTCATTTTCACGAAGTCAATGTACCCGATTATCCTCTGTTTCACTATCAACCCTATGAATTGGCCTTGTCCAGTAAATTGGTCGATACTGTGAAAACCCATGGAATTGAACTATTGCATGTACACTATGCCATTCCGCATGCCTATGCCGGCTATATGGCCAAGCAGATGCTCAAAGATCAAGGGATCGATTTGCCCATGGTGACCACCCTCCACGGTACCGATGTGACTTTGGTGGGGAAACATCCATTCTATCAACCCGCCGTTACCTTTAGTATCAATCATTCCGACTGTGTCACTTCGGTATCCAAAAGTTTAAAAGAAGCTACACTCGACACCTTTGAGGTAAAAAAATCCATAGAAGTAATCCCCAACTTTATCGATTTTTCCAAACACCAGCACCACAATGAAGACTGTCAACGCAGCTTGATTGCTAATGACGATCAGCGCATTGTTACCCACATCAGTAATTTTAGAAAAGTAAAACGCATCGACGACGTTATCGAAGTCTTCTATCAATTGCAGAAAGAAGTCAATGCCATTTTAATGATGGTAGGCGACGGTCCAGAGCGTTTAAAAGCCATGGCAACCTGTGAAGAATTGGGGATAGCAGACAAAGTTAAGTTTCTCGGGAAAAGCAATCAGGTGTACGAGATCCTCTGTTATTCCGATTTATTCCTTTTACCCTCAGCCTCCGAGAGTTTTGGCCTTGCCGCTTTGGAAGCCATGATGATGCGCGTACCCGTAATTTCCTCCAACGTAGGAGGATTACCCGAGGTGAATATCGAAGGACAGTCGGGCTATTTGTTTTCGGTAGGGGACACCGAAAACATGGCCGCTAAATCCATCGAATTACTGCAAGACGAAGCTTTGCTCGAGCAAATGAAAGACCAAGCCCGAGCCGTTGCCAAATGCTTTGATATCGACACTGTGGTTAATCAGTATATCGCGGTATATCAAAAAGCGCTTAAAGCCTAATTACTTTGGGTGGTAGATCTTTTCTGCCCCAGCATAGATTGTTTCCTTATCAAAGGTCATTTTCTTGGTCTTAAACTGGGTGTAGAGCTCCATTTGATCGCCGTAATGGGGCGAGTCAGGATGATCGGATGAACCATAGGAAATCACCGATTCAATTTCTGGACCTTCTGGCGTAAATTTCACCAATTCAATATAGGATTCCCCGGCCACTACTTTCACTTTCCCGTCTTTGTAGGGCACGGCCGACATGGCGGTGACCACATCATTCATTCCGAATACGGGAAGGGCTTTTTCGCCGCGGACTAACTTTTGGTAATCTCCTAATTTAACCTCGGTGGTACCGAAGTGTTCGAGCATATGCCCTTTGACCTCTTGCAGTGCTTTGACCAAGGTAGTAGGGGGGATGATTTTAGGTTCCGGGAGTTGATCGTAATAGGGGCGCAAATTGTGGTAGAGCATTAAATAGGTTCCAGCCCCCACCGAATTCGCCGTGGCCTTGCGGTCCCACCCTTGTAAGCGTTCGATCAATTCAGCTACTTCAGGGTATTTTTCTGCCGCTAAACGATCCAGGTGGTTGATGTCCATCCAGGAATAGGCATAGGGACGCGGCAGCTGATGGTCGTATTTAATCCGTTTAAAGTCTTCGTAAGAAACCCGTTCTTCCGCTTCGATCAATTGCATTAAGCGCGTTGAACGGTTGTTGTGATAGGTTTCAAAATTGCTGTCTTTTGAATAGTTCTCCGCCTTGGGGTTGTTGACTTCATCGGATGAATAAAACGGACTGTGGTTGGCGTTGTAGAAATAACCCGAGCTGGGTTGAATAACCTGCGGTAATTCCTCGATGGCATAGGTTTCGGTCCACAGCGTTTTACGTGTATTTCCGGGAACGACCTCTTTCCAGTTGTAGCCCTCGGCCCGTTTCGGGATTAAACCATTGGAAATATAGAAAATAGTGTCGTTTTTATCGGCATAGCCAATGTTGTAGCCCGGCAGGGCTTTCATTTTTAAAATATCATAGAACTCACTAAAGGAAGTAGCCTTGTTCATGCGCCACCATTGTTCTAGGGCACGGATTTCAAATAGGGCAGGGGTACGCACGGCATAATAGCCCGACTTGTTCTTTAATGTAGGCCCGTAAATACTCTGGTAGTATTTTTTAGAAATTTTTAGCGGAATCCCCAAGACTTTGATGTTGAGCTTGGCTTTCTTCTTTTCTAAACGCAAATAGTCCCCATCCACGCGGTACTGGTCTTTCTTGTTGGGGTGCATCTCCAGTTGAAAGACGTCGGTTTTGTCGGGATAATTTACCGTATGTGCCCAACCCAAATGCTGATTAGCTCCAATGAGGATACTGGGTGTACCGGCAAACAAAGCTCCAATGATGTTGGTTCCCTCTTCGCTACACAAATGCGCTTCATACCAGGACACAGGTCCGTCAAGCGGTTGGTGGGTGTTGATGGCCAAGTAAGTATTCCCATCGGTGGTCTTGGCGCTGTTAAAGGCAAAGGTATTCGAACCCGTCATCTCTTCTTTAGGCGCTTCTAGTTTAACATCGTTATCTAGTATGCGCTTTACCCAATAATCTCCACGGGAAGAGATAAATAACTGCAATTGGGCATAACGCAACAGGCGTTTAGGGGTTAGCGGGAAGAGTTCCTCCTCTAAGACCTCTTCCGGATGCAACTCGGCATAGCGGTTTAAGCCCTGGGCATAGGCCTCGGCGATTTTTTTGTATGCTGGGCTGATTTTTTGATCGTAATCTTTTTCTACAATTTCTTTAGAACCGATGAATTGGGCGATAAAATCGGCACCCGCTCCTTTGGTTCCAATATGCTTCCCCAAAAGGGCATTCCCAGCGAGATAGCCTTGTTGTATGGTGGTAAAATCATCTTCGGCATGGGCCCAAGCCAAGCCATAGGCGACATCGGCATCGGTTTTTCCAAAGATATGCGGTACCCCAAAGGCATCGCGGACAATTTCCACATCATTTGGGTTGATTTGTGCAAAGGCGGTAAAGGAGCATAGGGCAATTAAGCAGCAAAAGCGATTCATTTTTTTTCTTTTAAAGGTAGGGGATTGTGGGGAACAGGCAACCTTTAGTGAAAATAAAAAATTTATGTTTTTCAAAACGATTTGATGCCTACAGAAGCTGATTACATTTCTTATAATTTCTATTTTTCAGTAAGGGTTATGGGTGATTCATCGGGGCAGTGCTTAAAGTAAGATAGAAGTGAGGAGGCGATAGGCGAGGTAGACCCCGGTCACCGACCAAATCCACCATCTATTTTTCATGTACCATTCCATGGGTATAATTTTTAATTAAGGTATTGATTTCTTCGGCCAAGACAAAATCTTTTTCGGTAATCCCACCCGTATCTTGGGTATAAAGCTCAATTTGAAGCTGTGCTCCGTCGATAAATAAACTAGGGTGGTGTTGCTGCTGTTCCGCAATAGTAGCTATGTGGTTGGTAAAGGCTAAACTAGCTGAAGCGGACTTAAAGGAAAGTTTTCGGTGTAAGGTGTTGTTAATCAGTTCCCAACCGGGTAATTTTTCATTTACTTTTTCCGCTAAAGCATCGGGATTTGTCATGCTAGTACAATAAAAAGAATTCTTTCCCCGTTAGAATAAGACAAAACACGCTTATTATGAATTGGTGGAAAGAATTTTTTCGATTTTTAACAGCCTAGTCGACTAGACACTACAGGCCATATCTTCTCCACAGCATTGTGGAGATTTTATTTTCCCTTCACAGGAAGGACATTTTGATATTTGAACGCTTGTTCCGTTAACGTCCAAGTAATCGTTTACAAGCGGTTGCTCACATTTAGCACAACTGGCATTCACGCCCATTCCGCACTTATCACACGTATAGGTTGCCATAATCCTAAAGGTAACGTTGTCTAATTTCAGCTAAAATCAAAAAAGCGG
Organism: Candidatus Arcticimaribacter sp.; assembly: GCA_011526275.1. Classification (GTDB taxonomy): domain Bacteria; phylum Bacteroidota; class Bacteroidia; order Flavobacteriales; family Flavobacteriaceae; genus Arcticimaribacter. Next base: position 5,132 of record WTJP01000121.1, read on the forward strand.
CACATACGGCTGCGCTGGCGATTACAATTGCTCCTACTCCCATATTGTTTGTTTT
>WTJP01000092.1 GCA_011526275.1 Candidatus Arcticimaribacter sp.
GGATTGATGTCCAAAAAAGCCAAGTGCTGCTCGTCTTCCGCTACTTTATGACACGGAATTTCCCCCGCAACGATTTTACTAAAAATACTGCTCATCTACTCGCGGCTAATGGAAAGGATTTCCAATTCGATGGTGCCGTTAGGCACTTGAATGGTCGCGGTGTCGCCCACTTCTTTTCCCAAAAGGCCTTTTCCGATGGGAGAATCTACTGAGATTTTCCCTGAAGCGAGATCGGCTTCGCTTTGCGCTACTAGGGTGTAGCTCATTTGCATGCCGTTGGCCTTGTTTTTTACCTCAACCGTTGATAACACCAACACTTTGGAAGTATCGAGTTCCGATTCGTTGATCAATCGCGCTCCAGAAAGGGTTTCCTCTAGTTTGGCGATACGCATTTCCAAGAACCCTTGAGCTTCTTTGGCTGCGTCATATTCAGCGTTCTCACTTAAGTCACCCTTGTCTCGGGCTTCGGCTATGGCCTGGGAAGCTTTAGGGCGTTCAACGTCTTTTAAGTGATTGAGCTCGTCTCTCAGTTTTTTTAAACCTTCTTCGGTGTAATAAGATACTTTACTCATAATCTATTCGTTTAATAATAAAGACCCTCTTTTGTGAGGGTCAATAAACAAATATATGAAATTGAAAAGGATTTGGTTCACGACGGGCTTTTTCGCCTTGCTTTTTTTACTGCTCGTGGGTTGTTCACGTGAAAATTTAGAACGGAATCCCTACCTGCCCGAACTGCAGTTTTCAGTTCCCATCAACCTCAATCTGCCCGAATACAACGCCCTTTTGTTTGCCGGAGGAAGTCATTTTCTACCCCAATATGGCCACAAAGGGATTTTGATTTTTAACTTAAATGGCAACAGCTATACCGCTTGGGAAGCGAGTTGTCCCAATCATTTGCCCAACGACTGTTCCCGCACTCAAGTGGTGGGCGTGCTGGCCGAATGTGCTTGCGAGGGCTACCAGTACAGCTTGGCGACCGGGCAATTGCTCAACCCCGATGTAGAGCTATCCTCCCCCTATTCCATGGTGTTCTACAACACAGTACTGCGGGGCAATACACTCGTTATTTCCAATTAAAAAACTCCCTAACCTAAAGGGCTAAGGAGTTTTATTATTCAGCTATTACAGTTTAGATTTAAAACCGAATGTTGGTGCCCAACAAGAAGTTGGTGCCCGCCTGTGGGTAGTACCCTACCCCTTCGATGGTGGTCACTTGGTTGGGGTCGGACCAGGTATCGTCGTAGAAATAGAAATAACCGTTGGACTCAAATTGTGCATTGAACAAATTGTTGATCAAGAGGGAAAAGTCGATGCTTTTCGCCCAACCCAAAGGACCGGTGGAATAGGTCACATTGAGGTCGTTCACAAAATAGGCCGAGAGTTTAGAGAGTTCCGCGTCGATATTCCCCAAGTACTGTTCTCCAACATATTTTGAGAGAAGCCCCACTTGGAATTGGGTCGAGGGAACAAAGACTAAATTACTCCCCCCAATTAGGTTAGGAGAATAGGCGATGTTGGTGTTGCCAAGGTTTTGGAGACTCCCATCCCGCTGAAAGCGGAAATCGAGGTTTTTGTTCTGACTGATGGTGAGGTTGGGTTGCCATAACCATTGATCGCTCAAGGCCAAGTTGGCTTCCAGTTCTAGCCCTAGTCGGTAGCTGTCCCCTACATTCTCGCGAATGGGTGCGCCCACCTCGTCGATATCTCCGGTTAAGACCAATTGATCTTTATAGCGCATATAGTAAAGGTTAGCGGCCCAAGTAGCTCGGCTTCCCTTTTTACGGATTCCCGCTTCGAAGTCGTTCAAGACTTCAGGACGAGGGCTACCGTTTTCATAGTCGGTGCGGTTGGGTTCGCGTTGCGCCTTGGCATAAGACAAGTACCACTGGGTGTTGTCGTTGGCGCTGTAGGTTACCCCAACTTTTGGGTTGAAGAAATTAAAGGAGTCGTCGATGTCTATCGTTCCAAGCCCATTGACCGTTCCGTTGGCGGTGTAGCTTACATTGCGGAGTTGTAAATCGACATAAGCCGAGAGTTTATCGGCTACTTTTTGGGTCAGTTTCCCGAAGAAAGTGACTTCGTTTTTCTCTCCTTTGTTGCGGTAAAACTCGTGGTTGGGTTGCGCATTGCTGGCAAAGGTCGCCCAAATGAGTTTCCCGAAATGATCCCCGTCATAGGTACTCACCAAGCCGCCAAGGACCAAGTTGGTTTCCTCGGTGTTGTATTGGGCATTGGCGGTGAGGACATAAAAATCGTTGTCCAACCATTTGCGGGTGATATCATCGGTGGTGCTTTGGGTAGCTCCGCCTAAAGTCACTTCATCTAAGCGCAAATTCGCTAGGCTATCATCGTTGTTGTACTCTTCGTAATAACCGCGACCATAGGTGTAATTTAAGCCCAAAGAAGAAGACCAACGCTCGTTGTAGGTCTGGTTCCAATGGAATTGGTAGTGGTCCTGTTGGTAATTATCCACTTGATTGTCGTAGTAGCCCGTTAGGTTCCCGTTGGCGTCATAGATTTCGCCAGCAAAGTTGTAGGTACGGTCGTTCTCTAGGGTGTAGGGATCGACGCCAAACCAAGACTGATAGGTGATTTCGTGTCCTCCAAAAACCAAGGCTTTTAACAAGGTGTTCTCGTCTTGATAGATGCCTTGAAGGAAATAGGATTTAAGGTCGGAAGAGGCACGGTCAATATAGCCATCGGAAGCGATGGAACCCAAACGCCCTGAAATTTCGATACGGTCGTTCAACAGTCCGGTAGAGAATTTTAAGGTATGGCGTAAGGTATTGAAACTCCCCACGGCATTGGTTACCTCTGCATAAGCTTCAGGAGCCGCAGCACTAGTCAATATATTTAAGCTTGCCCCAAAGGCACTCGACCCATTGGTGGAAGTACCTACTCCACGCTGCAATTGAATGCTTTCTACCGAGGAAGCAAAATCGGGCAGGTTCACCCAAAAGGTGCCTTGCGATTCGGCATCGTTGTAGGGAATCCCGTTGATGGTTACATTCACACGGGTAGCGTCGCTCCCTCTCACACGAATTCCGGTGTATCCAATTCCCGCCCCCGCATCGGAGGTGGTGACTACCGCCGGCAAGAAATTAAGGAGAATGGGGAGGTCTTGACCCAAGTTACGCGAAGCGAGATCTTCTTTGGTCACTTCTGAAAATGGGACAGGTTGGTTTTCACTGGCGCGAAGGCCAGCAACACTCACTTCTTCCAACGAAATGGGAGATGCGGTTAGCGAATCTTTCGCTTGCTCTTGTTGTGCGAAGAGGGAGTTGAGCCCTAGTACACAAATACAGATAAAAACAGTTTTTTTCATTCGAAAATTATTGACGAATAAAAGGGGTAACTATTCTGTTGATTAAAAAATTAAACATTACTATTTCCCTTGGCAGCATTACCCGCCCAGGTTCATAGGGTATGATCTCAGCTCTTTATTTAGAGCACCCCTTTGAGCGGCACAAAAATAAGACTTATTTGACGTTTTACCGCGCATTCGTGCGAATTAACTCATCGAGAATTTGAGTGGCTTGATTCATGCGTTCTTCTGTGGAACCACTGAGTTGTAGATAGGGAAATTGATAAGCTTCTAGCTGGGCTTTAAAGTAGGCGAGCATACTGTCGCGTTCTTCTGGGCGATCGCGTAAATCATCGGCTTCCCAAGGGACGTCGATATTGGTTAAAAAGTAAAAGTCGTAGTGGGTGGAATCGACCAATGCGGCTAACTCGGGAGCGCAATAACCGTCGAAATGGGTTTCCGACCACACCTTGGTGACCAAGACATTGGTGTCGCAAAACAAGAGATCGTTGGCTTTTTTTAGAGCTTCATTTTCGGCCGCCAACTGGCCATCGGCAATGGTAATCAAGTCCTCTAGGCTGCATGTCGCTTGCTGTTTATCCCATTTTTCTTGGAGAAAGTCACGGGCAAACTCGGGTACCCATTGGGTGTTGTAATGGGCGGCCAAGGCTTTGGCCAAGGTGGTTTTCCCGGTACTCTCTGGCCCGTAGAGGACAATTCTCAAGCAAGAGCTTGGCGACTGAGTTCTTGTTTCCATGCGCGGTAGCCCTGCAGGGCGATAATGGTGAAAATGATATATTGAAAACTCGTTACGGTAAGGCCTTTGTAAAAATACAAAGGAATGGAAATGAGGTCGCCCACGATCCAAAAAATCCAGTGTTCGATTTTACGGCGCGCCATTAGCCACATGCCCACAAAGAAAATGGCGGTGGTAAAAGTATCCACATAAGCGGTCCAACTTTCCCACATGTCGAAAGCACGATAAAGTTGATATACCCCTAAAAGGGTAAAAAGAAATAAAAGGGAGGAGAGCGTCGTCTCGTTTTTCGTTATCGAAGCAATGGGGTTGACTTCTTCCCCTGCTTTCTTTTGTAGCCAAAAGTACCAGCCATAAGCACTCATGATAAAATAATAAGCGTTGATAAGCATATCGCCCAAGAGCATCCATTTCCACAAGAGATAGACAAAAATGGCGGTGGAGATCATGCCCGTAGGATAGACCGCAATTTTATTCTGCTTGGCATACCACACACTGGCTAAGCCCAGGAGCACCCCTACTACTTCAAGGACGATGTCTTGGGGGGCATAGGCGGCATATTGGCCAAAGAGAAAATCAGTCAAAGGGTTGATAACTGCTGCGGTCACTTTTTACGATTTTAAGGTGAATCATTCCAGCAGCTATGCTGTCGAAAGTGCTGTCAATGGCTTGGGTGAGGAATTCCATCAGGGGGGTAAGCTCCCCATAGACTTGAGTGCTTAAAGGGTTTTCTTTTACAATAAAAGGAGAGTCACGCAGGACACGGATAAAGTTTTTGATGGGCGTTTCGTATTCTTCTTGTAAGGGCGTTAAGGTAATTTCGACAGAGACTTTCATGTTGCTATAGGGTGTGCTAGGGTGAGTTGGTGTTGATCAAAAGTAAAGAATTCCAATTGAAAGTCGTGCTTCCCTTCTTGGGTAAAAACCCTTGCACTACCGCTTTGCTGATCGAGGGAAAAAGGAGCCACCAAGATTTGCTCGGCAAAAGAGAGGCCGGGTTGTCGCATGACTTTATACAAGGCTTCTTT
>WTJP01000060.1 GCA_011526275.1 Candidatus Arcticimaribacter sp.
GGGCTGGAACCCATGGATGTGGGGTGGTAACAACACCAACATTTCTACCCAAACCCGTGGAGAACTCTTCATCGATATTATCGATGCCAAAACAAAACTTTTGGTTTGGCAAGGAAAAGGCTATGGCGGCATCAACGAATACAGCGATAAGCGAGACGAGCGTATTCAGACTTTTGTCACTGAAATCTTGAAAAACTATCCCCCCGGGCAAGCAGAAGAATAAGTTGTAATCTTTCAGGTTTTGGCTAGGATTAAGCGTAAAGGAAAACGTACCTTTGCCGCTTCTTAAACGAAACCATTGAAAACACTATTAGCACGCCTTTCCCCCAATCCAAAAAACGATATTTTATCTGGCTTAACAGTAGCTTTAGCCCTTGTGCCCGAAGCTGTTGCCTTTGCCTTTATTGCTGGGGTTGACCCCTTGGTTGGACTTTATGGCGCCTTTATGATGGGCCTAATTACCGCTGTTTTTGGCGGAAGACCCGGAATGATTTCAGGCGCTACAGGGGCCATGGCCGTAGTTATGGTACACATGATTCAACAAGGAAATCAAGTGGGAGAAAGCCTAGCAAACCCTATGAACAATCTCGGTTTGTACTGGCTGTTCATAACCTTGCTCTTTGTGGGGGTAATTCAAATGAGTGCTGGGGTGTTTAAACTAGGAAAATTTGTTCGTCTCATTCCCCACCCCGTCATGATGGGTTTTGTCAATGGTCTTGCTATCGTGATTTTCTTATCGCAACTAGCGCTTTTCAAAACGACCACCAACGGAGAAACCGCTTGGTTAAGCGGTGAGGCGCTTTATATCATGCTCGCTTTAGTAGCCCTTACCATGGGGATCATGTATTTTCTTCCCAAGTTAACCACAAAAATTCCTGCAGCATTAACCGCGATTATAGTGGTGGCTTGTATCACCATTTTTGGAGGAATAGAAGTAAGTACCGTGGGGTCGTTTATCCGCGACGGAGGGGGAGATAGCTTGCAAGGAAGTTTACCCCAATTTCAATTTGAAATCTTTTCGCTCTTTGGTACCCTTAACGGACATTGGGATCTTATTTTATCTACGGCTTTTTTACTCGCTGCGGTAGGGCTTATCGAGTCGTTAATGACCTTGAACTTAATCGACGAAATCACCGAAACGCGAGGAAGCGGAAACCGCGAATGTTTGGCGCAAGGAGCCGCCAATATTCTCAACGGTCTTTTTGGTGGTATGGGCGGTTGCGCCATGATTGGACAATCGATCATCAATGTTAATTCAGGAGGTCGCGGACGTTTATCGGGTATCGTAGCTGCAATTGCACTGCTTTGCTTTGTGTTGTTTGGCGCGCAAGTCATTGAGCAAATTCCTATTGCCGCTTTGGTAGGGGTGATGTTCATGGTAGTTATTGGAACATTTGCTTGGAGTAGCTTTAGAATCATCAATAAGATTCCTCGAAAAGACGCCTTTATCTTAGTGGTGGTCTCTACAGTAACGGTCTTAGAAGATTTAGCCATTGCCGTCTTGGTAGGGGTCATTATCGCTGCTTTGGTCTTTGCCTGGGAAAATGCAACCATGATTCGTGCACGAAAAAGCACCAAAGAAGACGGGACGAAAGTTTATGAAATTTGGGGACCCTTGTTTTTTGGTTCGGTACAGAATTTCAACGCAAAATTCGATGTGAAAAACGACCCTGAAAAAGTAGAAATCGACTTTATCGAATCGCGCGTAAGTGATCACTCGGGAATAGAAGCCCTGGAAAACTTAGTCGAGAAATACTTGAAGCGAAAGAAACAAATCCGACTTACCCACTTGAGTCCAGAGTGTAAAACGCTTTTGCTAAAAGCCAATCCAAAGTTCGAATCTATTATCGAAGGATCGATTGACGATCCCCGCTACTATGTAGTAACCGATTTGATTGACCGAGAAATTTAGACCAAATCAGCAGCAGCTGCAAGTGCAGCAGAAATGCCCTCGGGGTTTTTCCCTCCTGCAGTAGCGAAAAAGGCCTGTCCTCCTCCTCCGCCTTGGATGTGTTTCCCTAGGTCCCTAACGATGGTACCTGCATTCAAATCTTTCGCGGCTACCAATGCCTTAGAGATATAGCAGCTAATCACAGGTTTCCCTCCTTTTTTAGAGGCAAGAACCAAGAACAAGTTCTCCTTGTTTTGCCCTAAAGCAAAGGCCAAGTCTTTCATTGCTCCTCCGTCTAAATCGACTTCTTTAGCAAGGAATGAAATTCCGTTTTGCTCGGTAAGCTCTTCTTCCAATGCAGCTTTAGTCGCTGCAAGTTGAACTTTGGCCAACGCTTGAATTTCTTTCTTCATGCTGGCCAAATCTTCTTGCAAACCTTCAATGGCTTTGAGGGTGTCTTGGGGTTGATTGAGTAATTGCTGAACCTTTTCTAATAACTCTGTTTGGTCTTCAAAATAGGTTTTGGCTGCGTCGCCTGTAATGGCTTCAATTCGACGAATACCCGAGGCTACAGCACTTTCACTGGTGATTTTAAAATGCCAAATATTAGCGGTGTTACTCACATGCGTTCCTCCGCATAATTCAATGGACTGACCAAATCGAATGCTTCGCACGGTATCGCCATATTTCTCCCCAAACAAGGCCATTGCTCCTTCTGCCATGGCTTCTGCCAAAACAGCTTCACGATTTTCTTCTAAGGGCAACTGCTCTTGAATACGTGCGTTGACAAACTGTTCCACCGCGCTCAATTCTTCTGCTGTAACTTTCGCATAGTGCGAAAAGTCAAAACGGAACATCCCCGAATGCACCATGGACCCCTTTTGTTCAACATGGTCTCCTAGTACTTCGCGCAGGGCTTGGTGCAACAAGTGCGTTGCCGTGTGGTTACTTGAAGTACGCTGGCGCTGCTTCGCATCGACCACTGCTTTAAACCCGCCTTCTAATTTTGAGGGTAAGGTTTGCGTATAGTGAATAATGAGATTATTCTCTTTTTTGGTATTTAAGATGTAATAAATATCTCCATTACTCGCTTCAAGGTAGCCTTTGTCACCTACTTGTCCTCCACCTTCGGGGTAGAAAGGGGTTAGGTTGAAGACCAACTGATAGAAATCACCTTCTTTGGCGGTGGTCATTTTGCGGTAACGGGTAATTTTCACTTGTGCTTCTAGATGGTCATAGCCAATGAATTCTTCCAATTCATCTTGCTCGAGTACCACCCAATCTCCAGCCTTAGAGGAGGCTGCAGCTCTGGAACGGTTTTTTTGTTGCTCCATGGAGGCGTGAAAACCTGCTTCATCTACAGTAAATCCACGTTCACTTGCAATGAGTGCGGTGAGGTCATAGGGGAAACCATAGGTGTCATACAACTCAAATGCTTTGGCTCCTTCAAGTACATTGTCTTTGCTGCCTTTCAAGATGGTATCCAACAACAGTAAACCTTGGTCCAAGGTTTTAAGGAAAGAATTTTCCTCCTCGCGGATAACATTGAACGCTAATTTTTGTTCGCGTTTAAGTTCAGGGAAAGCATCGCCCATTTGCTGCTCTAGCGTAGCGACCAACAAGTGGATAAAGGCATTCTTTTGGCCTAAAAAGGTAAAACCATAACGGATGGCGCGGCGCAAAATACGGCGAATAACATAACCTGCCCCGGTATTGCTGGGCAGTTGCCCATCGGCAATGGCGAAATAAACGGTACGCACGTGATCGGCGATCACGCGGATAGCGCGGTCCACTTCTAAACTGCTCCCGTATTCTGTTTTGGTTAAGGCTTCAATCTCGCGAATGAGCGGAGTAAATACATCGGTGTCGTAGTTGGAGGTCTTATTTTGTAAAACCATACACAAACGCTCGAAGCCCATTCCTGTATCGATATGCTTCTCGGGTAATTGCTCTAAGCTACCGTCTGCTTTTCGGTTGAATTCAATGAATACAAGGTTCCAAACCTCAACCACTTGTGGGTGATCTTGGTTTACTAATTTTGCACCGGGAACTTGCTGTTTTTCTTCTTCTGAACGAATATCCACATGGATTTCTGAACAAGGCCCACAAGGCCCTTGATCGCCCATTTCCCAAAAATTATCTTTTTTATTGCCTAAGAGGATACGGTCTTCTGGAATAAATTTTTTCCAAAAATTATAGGCCTCCAAGTCGCGTTCAAGTCCTTCGCTTTCATCTCCTTCAAAAATGGTCACATATAAAATCGAAGGATCAATTTTATAACGCTCGGTCAACAATTCCCAAGCCCAAGCAATGGCTTCCTCTTTAAAATAGTTACCAAAACTCCAATTCCCCAACATTTCAAAGAAGGTGTGGTGGTAGGTATCGATCCCTACTTCCTCTAAGTCATTGTGTTTTCCTGAAACACGTAAACATTTTTGGGTATCGGCTACACGTTTATTCTTAGGTGTTTTGTTTCCCAAAAAGAACTCCTTGAACTGATTCATACCTGCGTTGGTAAACATCAAGGTGGGGTCGTCTTTCACTACCATGGGGGCAGAGGGAACAATTTGGTGTTGCTTTTCGTTGAAAAAATCTAAAAATAGTTGACGTATTTCAGCGGACTTCATGGTCTAAATGCGTTAAAATGTAAATCTTGCGCGCAAAAATTCATATATTTGTTGAACGTCTTTTTGCTACTGCAAAAGAAAACAAAATTTACAAGAAATCTGTTTATGGCAAAGGTTAAATATTATTACGATCCTGAAACACTTTCTTACCGACCCATTCAAAGTGGGAAAACCCTAAAAATCTCTAACTTTTTCCTCTTCCTCATCTCCTCCTTTTTGTTTGGACTTTTTACGCTATTCGGGCTTTTAACCACCGATTTCTTAAACACACCAAAGGAGCTTTTGCTGGAACGTGAATTGCAAAACTATGAGTTCCAGTTTGACCTTTTGGGGCAGCGCCTTGAACAAATGGAGCAGGTAATGGCAGAAATTGAAACAAGAGATAATGAAATCTACCGCGCCTATTTTGAAGCGAGTCCTATCCCTGAAGAACAACGCCGCGCAGGCTTTGGGGGAGTTAACCGCTACAAAAAACTAGAAGGTTTCGGAAATTCTGATCAAATCATTGAAACCACCAAGCAAATCGATATTCT
>WTJP01000070.1 GCA_011526275.1 Candidatus Arcticimaribacter sp.
ACTTGGCTTATGCTCCTGTCCCTGGACAGCAAAAAGGTTGTGTAGATCTACAAGAAGCTACTGGCGGGAAAGCTTGGGCACTATAAAGTTCTCAAGTATTCTGCGATAGCTCTCGCTTCTTCTTGGCTCAAGTTTTGGTTGATCATCAAGATATTGTTGTATTCAGCTAACAGCGCTTTTCCAATGGGATCTTCCTTGACCATTTCTGTAGGGTTAAGCAACATATTCATGACCCATGCTGGGTGGCGACGCTCATAAATACCTTTCATGGCTGGGCCAATCAATTTGGCGTTGGCTTTGTGGCAGGCGGTACATTTTTGCTTAAATGCGGCTGCTCCTGTTTCTACTAAGCTTGCATCGATTGCGTCGTCAAATTGCAATTCTTTAATAGGGCCAATTCCTTTATTCTTGAGGTCAACCGGTGTAGCTGTTTTGGCTTGAACAGCTTTGGTTTCTTCCTTTTTTGTTCGGTTAAATTTAAAACCGTCTTCCTTTTTTTCGGTGGAACCTCCACAGGCAATTAAGAGGCCAACGATCAATGGTAGTGCAATTTTCTTCATGGTTCTTATTTTGTTTAAATGTAAGGGCAACACCAGCTGCGCAGGACAAACTTAAGTGAAAAAATTTAATGCAGGCTTCGAAAACGATTTTGCTAACCTAGCTTTTTCCGTTTCGTCACCAAGTAAACCCCAACAAAAACGAGTAGGGTCGCTAAAGTTTTTACTCCGTCCATTTTGTCGTTCCCTGTAAAGCTTGCGTAAACAATTGCGATGATGGGTTGTACATAGGTGAGCACGCCAATGGTGGTGGGTGGAACTTCGCGCAAGGCATACATGTTGAGCAAATAGGCCATAAAGGTGGTGAAAAAGAGAACGAACCCAATGCGCCAAAGTCCGTCGAAGGGGAGCGTTGCCCAATCAACGGCTAACAGTTCATCGATGCCAAAGGGAAGGTTCATCAAAACACCCATGGGAAACATCCACTTCATCAAGGTAACCACATGGTACTTTTTAGAAATGGGTTTTACTATGACCAAATATGCCCCGTAACAAAAAGCATTGACCAGCATCATGGCGTTCCCCAAGGGAATGTTGGACGCATTTTTAATAAATGCATTCCCGTAGAGAACCAAGGTTAACGCCCCTGAAAATCCAAATAGAATCCCCAAGATTTTGGAGGAGGTGATTTTTTCTTTGAGGAAAATAGCCGAAAGTAGCATGACAATAATGGGCATCATGGTGATGATGACCGAGCTGTTGATGGGGGTCGAAAGGCTTAGTCCTTTAATGAAGAAGATCATGTTCAAACACATCCCAAAAGCGGTAGCCACAAAAATGCGGAGGTAATCTTGCTTTTCAATTTTCTCTTTTGGGAAGAAAAAACTACACAGGAAAAACAAAAGTGAAGCTGTCATCACCCGCAGTAATACCAATCCATAGGGACCAATGTAGGTAGGCATGACCACTTTCATGATGGTGTGGTTCAAGCCATAGATGGTCGTTGCCCCTATAGCAGCCAAGAGTGCGAGGAACCTTTTATCCATGCAAGGCAGCTTTTGCCGCCTCTACCGTAGCTTTGGCATTCCCCACAAAAAGTTGATCGTCTAGAAGTAGAACGGGGCGCTTTAAAAAAGTGTAATGGGAAAGCAGTAGTTCTTTTATACGCGTTTCTGTCAAGCTCGATTTATCGATTGCTTTGAGTTTTTGCGCACGTTTATTGAGCAGTGCCTCATAAGACTGTGTATGGGCATACAACACAGCAAGGTCCTCTTCTTGAAGCGGTGCTTTCTTGATATCAATACAGCTTACCGCTTCAGGCAAGTCAAGGGTTTTAATGATGCGTTTACAGGTATCGCAACTGCTCAAATAGTAAAATCGCTGCATGGTTTTTCACTTTAAGACAAAGTAAATCAAAATAAACTGAAGGCCACACTAATTAAGGGAATCTCTTACCTTTGTCGTTCAAAGCGAAACACGATTATGAAGAAAAAATTGCGGTTCAATAGTGCCACTATTCACGGTGGTCAAGCCCCCGACCCAGCCTATGGTGCAGTTATGCCTCCTATTTATCAAACCTCGACTTATGCGCAAACCACTCCCGGTGGGCACAAAGGTTTTGAGTACAGTAGAACCCACAACCCTACCCGAACAGCGCTTGAAAAAGCCTTGGCAAGTGTAGAAGATGGAGCACACGGTTTGGCTTTCGCATCTGGTCTAGCGGCTATGGATGCCATCATGAAATTATTGCAACCGGGTGATGAGGTGATTTCTACCAACGATCTTTACGGAGGTTCTTATCGTTTGTTTACCAAGATATTTGAAGGCTTTGGTTTAAAATTTCACTTTGTGGGGATGAACGATATAGCACAAGTCGAAGCGGCCATTAACGAAAACACCAAGCTCATTTGGGTAGAAACCCCCACCAACCCCATGATGAATGTTGTGGATATTGCCAGTATCGCAAGCTTGGCGAAAAAGCACCAGCTTTTACTCGCTGTGGACAATACCTTTGCTTCTCCCTATCTACAACAACCCCTCAACTTAGGTGCAGATATCGTCATGCATTCTGCGACTAAATATTTAGCCGGACATTCCGACGTAGTTTTGGGCGCAATCGTGGTTAATTCCGACGATTTGCACCAACGCCTTGCCTTCATTCAAAATGCAAGTGGTGCAGTTCCTGGCCCCATGGATAGTTTCCTCACTTTAAGGGGAGTTAAAACCCTGCATGTGCGTTTACAGCGTCATTGCGAAAACGGGAAAGCAGTAGCAGCGTATTTAGCTGCTCACCCGAAAATTGAAAAAGTATATTGGCCTGGTTTTGAAAGCCATCCCAACCACGAAGTCGCCAAAAAGCAAATGAAAGATTTTGGTGGGATGCTGTCCTTTATTCCCAAAGGAGCCGACTACAAAGCGGCCATCAAGATAGTAGAGGATTTAAAAATATTCACCTTGGCGGAATCTTTGGGTGGAGTAGAAAGTTTGGCCGGTCACCCTGCCAGTATGACCCATGCCTCCATTCCTAAACCCATTCGTGAAGCAAGTGGGGTGGTCGATGCGCTCATCCGATTGAGCGTGGGAATCGAAGACGCTCAAGATTTGATCGACGATCTCGAGCAAGCCATTGGTTAGAAAGGTGGTATCTTTACCTTAGAAAAACATTCATGCAACTTCCCAAAGGAAAGAAAATATATTTTGCTTCAGACAATCACTTGGGTGCGCCCACTGCGGAAGAAAGTGCCCCAAGGGAGCGCGTTTTTGTCGCTTGGCTCGATCACATTAAAGCCGATGCTGGAGCACTATTTCTCTTGGGCGACTTGTTCGACTTTTGGTTTGAATACAAAACCGTAGTCCCCAAAGGATTTGTTCGTGTGTTAGGGAAATTGGCCGAGTTGGCCGATGCCGGCATACCCATTCACTTCTTTGTGGGAAACCACGACCTGTGGATGCTCGATTATTTGGAAAAAGAAATCGGGATAAAGGTGTACCACCAAGCCCGTGATTTCACCTTTAATAACCAACATTTTTTTATTGGTCACGGCGACGGTTTAGGTCCTGGAGACAAGGGCTATAAACGCATGAAGAAAATTTTTACCAATCGTTTTCTTCAGTGGTGTTTTCGTTGGCTGCACCCCGATATTGGGATGCGTTTAGGACATTATTTGTCAGTAAAAAATAAATTGATTTCTGGGGAAGAAGACGCTGTTTTCTTAGGCGAAAAGGAAGAATGGCTCGTTCAATATGCTCAACGGAAATATCAAGAGAAAGCCCGTGATTATTTTGTCTTTGGTCATCGTCACATTCCACTCGACTTGCCTGTGGAAGCCAAAGCACGCTACATTAATTTGGGCGACTGGATTACCCATTACACCTATGCTGTTTTCGATGGAGAAACACTTGAACTAACCGCTTGGGAGCGGGGATAAGCTATGCTGGAAAAGAAAAAACTAAATGTAGAAAATACTGTCATTGTGGGGATCATCAACGCCCAGCAAGACGAGGAACAGTCGAAAGAATACCTCGACGAATTGGCTTTTCTAGCCTTGACTGCAGGGGGGAAGGTCATTCAACGGTTCACCCAAAAAATCAGCTTGCCCAACCCCAAGACCTTCATTGGGAGTGGGAAACTAGAAGAGGTGCAGGCTTTTGTAGAAGCCAACGATGTTTCGACTGTAGTTTTTGACGACGAGTTGACCCCCGCACAGCAAAATAATATTGAGAAAACTTTACGCTGTAAGATCTTGGATCGCACCGGTTTGATCCTTGATATTTTTGCTCAGCGTGCTCAAACCAGTTACGCCCGCACCCAAGTAGAACTGGCGCAATACCAATATCTTTTACCACGATTGAAGGGGCTATGGACCCACTTGGAACGCCAAAAAGGGGGGATTGGAATGCGTGGACCGGGGGAGACCGAGATTGAAACGGACCGCCGTATTGTGCGGGATAAGATTACCCTATTAAAGAAGAAACTCACCGTTATCGACAAGCAAATGGCAACCCAAAGAGGAAACCGCGGTGCCCTTGTTCGCGTTGCTTTGGTAGGTTATACCAATGTGGGAAAATCCACCTTGATGAATGTCTTATCGAAAAGCAAGGTCTTTGCCGAAAACAAGCTCTTTGCTACCCTCGATACTACGGTGAGAAAAGTAGTCATTGGGAATCTTCCCTTTCTCTTGAGTGATACCGTAGGTTTTATCCGAAAACTTCCCACCCAATTGGTCGAGTCTTTTAAAAGTACTTTGGACGAAGTCATTGAGGCCGACTTGCTACTGCATGTCGTAGATATTGCTCACCCCAACTTTGAAGAACACATCGAATCGGTTAATCAAATTTTATCGGAAATTGATAGCTTGGACAAGCCCACCATCATGGTCTTCAACAAAATTGATGCCTATCAACCCGAGCTGATTGAGGAAGACGATTTAGTAACTGAACGCACAACCAAGCACTACAGCCTAGAAGAATGGGAGGCTACTTGGATGGCGAAAATGAATGGGAATGCCCTCTTTATTTCTGCTCTAAACAAATCCAATTTAG
>WTJP01000022.1 GCA_011526275.1 Candidatus Arcticimaribacter sp.
CCTAATTTTTCCGTTCCAAATCGAATAAGATCGGTAGCTGGTACTCCCGTTTCTTCTTCTGTTTTCTGAATAAATGCAAGGGCTTCTTCCTCACTAAGTGCACTGGTATTTAAAGCGATGGCTACTACCTTAGCCTTTGGATATGTCCCGCATACATTCACCAACTGTTCGTTTAAGGCGATAAACGATTTTAGTTCGGGAATTTTAATGTGCTCAGGAAACTTCAAATGTGTTTTTTCGGCCCGATGACATAAGATGAGATGCGTTGGGCAACTACCGCGCATTAAGGGTAAGGTAGCCGTACTACCGGGGTGCAATAAAGAACCTTGCCCTTCCACCAAAACGATTTCCTTGTCTTGGTGTTTTAGCACCGCTTCCTCCACTGCCCCACAAGCGAGGTCAACTTTAAAAGCGTCTAGGGGTATTCCCTGTCCAGTGACGGTTATACCAATTTGCCCCGTTGCAACAAACCCAACATTTCTATTGGCATCGCTCAACCATTTGTAGAGTTCCAAACCTGCGGTCATTTTCCCTGCGGCCATGTCGGTACCAATAAATAGAATACGATTGTTGTTTAACTCCATGGCTTTAGCCGTGGCGATGGGCGGAGTGGTCTGCGGTACCCGAACATCCCAAATCCATTGTGCTGCTGAAAGTCGGTCGCCATATTTTGGCTGTAAATGGTCGTGTAAACCATTGATGATAGACATACCACTATCCAAGGCATATTCTATGATTTCTAGCCATTCTTTTGGGATTCTCCCCCCTGAAGGTGAAATACCAATGACCAATACATTGGCTCCCTTCGCCCTACTTTCATCTATGGTAGAAACTATAGGCGCTTGATGCGGGATTCCTGTTATGGCTTGAAGCGATTTCCCTGCATGGTCTTCATCAATCACAGCAACGATTTCATTTTTGCTGTAACGTAAAACGCCAAAGCCCATTTTCCCGTAGTCACTCTGTAAATGACCGGGCATAAAGAGCGCAATTTTATCCGATTGTTGTAACATCTGTATTTTCGTTTAATGCGGCACCATGGCCGAAATTAGTAGTGGGTAAAGTGATTCCATCGTGTAGCGGAGCACCATGAGCTGGATCGGGGTATAAATTGTAATGCGAATCGAGATCGATATGGTCTAACACCCCCGAAAGAGCAGCTCCCGCTGCAATGGCAATGGAAGATTCGCTCATGCAACCAATCATGGTTTTTAATCCAAAAGCCTTAGCCGTTGAAATGATGCGTAAAGCTTCCGTTATTCCACCGCACTTCATCAATTTAAAGTTAACCCCGTGAACGGCATCTGCCCATTGGGGAATTTGTTCTGCAAAACGACAGGACTCATCGACATAAAGAGGAAGCGGAGATGCTTTGTAAAGTTCAGCTAATTCGGCTTCGTTGCCTTCTTTTAGGGGTTGCTCGATATAGCTCACTCCTCTTTCGGCCAACCATTTACTCATGTGAATGGCTGTAGGTAGGTCCCAACCGCCATTGGCGTCCACACGTATTTTTACTTTATATGCCTGACTACTTTCCACCACTTGCGCAAACATGGCCTTGTCGGCCTCCACCCCTTCTGGAGCACCCAACTTGACCTTTAAGGACTTAAAGCGATTGCCTTCCAATAAAAGTGGAATGCGCTCTTTCACAACTTCCGGAGGGTTGATTCCAATGGTCATAGACGTTGGCTGGGTGGGCAAAGGAAAACCCAAAAGTTGATACAACGGCATTTGTGCCTTTTTTGCTGTCCAATCCCAAAGCGCGATATCCAAACCTGCATAAGCACAAGGTGCAATTTTTAAAGCACGGGCACGGGCTTCAATCTCATAGATACTTAAACCGGTTATATTGGTGTCCACGAGACGTTTTAATTCGGCTACAACTTTCTCTGGACTGTCGGCATTTTCATTTTTCCCTGGGGCAGCTTCCCCCCAACCGGTGATCCCGTCTTTTTCTACCGAGACAAAAACATTGTAACTGTCCCCTTTTACCCCACGACTAATCTTCAGTGGAAAACGCTTTTTTAATAGAACCTTATGATAGTTGATTTTCATTTAATTAAATTACGAAAAAAAATCTGTGAAACTACTCGAAACCCTCAACTGGCGCTATGCAACAAAGCGCTATGACAGCAGCAAAAAAATTAGCCCCAGCGCACTTGAAGAAATCAAAACAGCTATACAATTGGCGCCCAGTTCCTACGGGCTGCAATTGTATCAAGTGCTGCACATAAAAGACACTCAACTGCGGGAGCAACTCAAAGCCGCTGCCTACCAACAACCCCAACTCACTGAAGCAGCAGAACTGTTTGTTTTTTGTCATTTTGACGATGCTACTCCCCAGCATATTGACCGCTATATCGAACTAAAAGCAAAAACCCAAGCGGTTCCAAAAGAGACGCTTTTGGCCTATGGCGAAACCATGAAAGGGTCTATCGTTGATTTGCCTAAAGAGCAAAAACAAATTTGGATGGCGAAGCAAGTGTATATTGCCTTGGCCAACGGTATAACAGCTTCGGCAAATTTAGGTATAGACAGTTCCCCCATGGAAGGCTTCGACAAAGCCGCTTTTGATGAAATTTTGGACCTCAAAAGTAAGGGACTCCAATCGGCTGTAATTTTAGCCTTAGGCTACCGCAGTGAAGAAGACGAAACACAACACCAAACCAAAGTAAGAAAACCCTTAGAAGAGCTTTTTACTTCCATCTAAATTGAGTAAAACCTAGTGGCTATCGCGTCAACACCTCTTTCACGAGGTTACGCCCCAATTGGTACATATGTACTTCGTCGGGACCGTCGGCTATACGAATGGTGCGTCCATAAATCCAAAACTCGGCTAGCGGTGTATCTTGGCAAACCCCCATTCCCCCGTGAGCTTGTATGGCGCGATCTACCACTTTTAGGGTCATGTCGGGGATACTAATCTTAATCATGGCAATGAGGTTCTTCGCCCCAGCGGCACCAAACTTGTCGATCTTGTCGGCACAGGCCAAGGTCAATAAGCGTGCTTGCTCAATTTCACAAGCCGACTTGGCAATGTCTTGGCGGATGCTACTAAAATCTTTGATTTTTCGTCCGAAAGCCTCGCGTTGTGCCACGCGTTCACACATCAACTCCAAAGAGCGTTGTGCCGCGCCAATCAAACGCATACAGTGGTGCACTCGCCCTGGCCCTAAACGACCCTGAGCGATTTCGAAACCTCTCCCCTCACCCAAGAGCATATTCTCCACCGGAACACGCACATTGGTCAATTTTATTTCGGCATGGCCTTCAGGCGAATCGACCGATCCAAAAACTTGTAAGGGACGAACGATTTCCACTCCGGGGGTATCGCGGGGTACAATAATCATACTTTGCTGGGCATGGCGTTGGGCCGTAGGATCGGTTTTTCCCATGACAATAAACACCTTACATCCAGGACGCATGGCACCAGACGACCACCATTTACGGCCGTTGATAACATATTCATCCCCATCGCGAACGATAGAAGTCTCGATATTGGTTGCATCAGAAGAGGCCACGGCAGGTTCAGTCATTAAAAAAGCCGAACGAATTTCGCCATTCATTAAGGGCTTTAACCATTGCTCTTGTTGTGCTGGGGTTCCGTATTTAGCAAACACCTCCATGTTCCCCGTATCGGGAGCAGAACAATTGAATACTTCCGAAGCGATTTTAGAACGCCCCATCAACTCCGCCAAAGGCGCATACTCTAGATTCGTTAAACCCGAACTCAATGCACCGTAATCTTTGGGGAGGAACAAATTCCAAAGGCCCTCGGCCTTGGCCGCCGCCTTCCATTCTTCCAACTTGGGGAAGTCTTGCCAAAGGTTTTCAGGGTTATGGTGATAGGCTTGGATTTCTTTCTCGTGGGGGTAGATATGCTCTACCATAAAGTCGTTGACACGCTTTTGCAGGGCCAATGACTTTTCGCTGTATTCAAAGTTCATACTCATATTGTCTTTCAAGTGAAAAGATAGTGATTCGTTTAAAATATTTAAGCCTAGCTTAATTAATTCTTACAAAGAAATATGCAATCGATTAATAGGCGGCAACTTGGGCATCGATCCACTGGAGTCGATTCTCCAAATAGGATTTTAATTCAGCAACCGCGCCAGGGTAATCCACAAAAATCCCAGACCATCTTTGGTAGTTGCGCTCTATGGCACCGTTCTCGATTAAATAGTCGGCGGTGTTTTGTACCAAGCCCAAAACCCGATCATTGGAAAACTCATTTTGGCGTAAGGCTTGCCAGCGTTGTTTTAATCGCTGCTGAAAAATAGGGTCTTGCAATAAACGTGGCCACCAAAAGGGAACCATCCAAGCATCTTGCTGTACATAATTGTTGTAGTTGGCGATCCAATCGGTAAAAGGAACTCTTCCTTGACGGTTATAGCCAATATTTAAATCCCAAATAGGACCCATTTTTAATTTCTGCCCTCGGTCTTTGTGCAAATAAGTACTCAGTCGGTAGCCATCTACATTTCCCGTAATTTCATTGATGATAAAAAAGTCGACGAAACTATCTAAATCAATATACTGGGTGTAGGTGCGTGTTTCCGTAGAAAAATCGTCTGCCAACAAAGCGGTTTCAAAATCGTGAATATAATTTTGGATATAGGTCTTTTGTTCGCTGCTGATCTCATCGCTCTTGGGATATTCGTAAAGGAAATAGGTTTCTAGGTATTGATTTGCGTGATAGGGAGCATCAAAGGCAGGAAAAGAAATGGTATTCCCATTGATATCGTATTGGGAACGAAAGCTAATTTCTGCCGAATAGCGTGCATCGTCTGCCCAATTATCGTTGTAGTATTCTAAAGGTTGATCTGGAGCAACATCACCCCCTGCTGTTTTATCAATTTTAAGGATATAGCCTCCCGTAATTTCAGGGGATGAGTTTTCCGTTGGTCTTAGTTTCTCAATATCAATACGATCCCCGTCGCGCTTTAGTTTTTCCATAAAAACATAAACCCCTTGATAGGTTTC